>NZ_DOPT01000053.1:0-120 GCF_003512625.1 Herpetosiphon sp.
TCATCGGTTGCCGCGCGTCGGCAAGCATTCAATCTGTGATGTGTTTATTGCAATTTTTGAAACTATAGTTATCAAGCTTATCTGTTGTTAGGTTTACCATTGGTACGTGTCGAGGTGGTT
>NZ_DOPT01000053.1:183-8250 GCF_003512625.1 Herpetosiphon sp.
CATTGGTACGTGTCGAGGTGGTTGTGACCCACGCTGCTCCATCCCGAACCAGGCCGTGAACGCGACACACACCGAGGCTACTGCAGCACCCGCTGTGGGAACGTAGGGGGATGCGTACCATCCAATCGAAGACACGCTAGATGTTCAACATCTAGCGTGTTTTTGTGTTGTGGGCTAAAAAAATTAAACTTGCTCAAAGCTGGCAGAGCCACTCTAAAATGCGAAACCGCCAGTTCATTGAACTGGCGGTTTGCTTTCGTCTTTTCGCTTCACGATAGGACTAGAGAAGTCCCTCCGTGATGCTACAATGACTACTATCATTCATTGGCATCACCTCCTTTATCCCTTGCGGTAGTTATCGAATAAAGGTTATGCTGGAAGTATAGCATGCTGAAAATCATTGTCAAGGTGTTGGAGTTAGGTCTTTAGACTGATTTAATGGCAACGTTATCGTCAGATTACTTGTGCCACTAATCAGCGATGGGATGATCAGCGGTTGTCCAATGGCAATAACGTTGATATCTTCAAGTTTATTGGTAGCTGAAATTTCTTCTACGCTGGTATTAAAGGCTAAGGCTATCGATTCGAGCGTGTCGCCATCGCGCACAATATATAAACCGAGCGGCTGGGCGGTCGGTTGTAACTCATTTTTATAGGCTTCACGGGTTGCATCTAAATCGATAGTTGGTGCCGCTGTTAGATTAACAATCGGTTTGGGAGTTGGGCGGCTAGCAACTGGTGTGCCGCATCCAACTAAAGCTGCACAAATCAAACCAATCGCTAATTGATCTCGTCGTTTCATTATGATCCTCTAGTGTGCTGGGGTTTCAAGCTTCAAGGCGCTTGCTTCAGCAGATTCTGGTTGTTGGACATTGCGTCCAGCTAATAAAAGATAGGCATACATACTGCCAGCACTGATAATACCAACTGCAATCTTAAACCACAATGGTAGATATTGCGGCGAAATAAAGCCTTCAATCAATCCTGCCAAGATTAGAAACATGACGATTGCTCCCGAGACTTTGAATGCCCGTTGAGCAGCAATTGCCAAGGCAGCGCGGCGCGAAACCATGCCAGGCCGCAAAATGGCCCAAGCAAGTTGTAAGCCAGCACCACCAGCAAGAAAGATAATGCTCAATTCGACTGGTCCATGCGCCGCAATAAAGCCCCATAGGTTATCGGCAAAGCCTATATTTTGAGCTGACCCCGCTAAAATTCCTAACATTAATCCGTTGTAATAGAGGGCATAGAGGGTTAGTAAACCTAAGGTCAAGCCTCCTACGAATGCCTGGAATGAGACAAAAATGTTGTTGGATAGAATCATAACTGCACCTTCAGCATTGTTGTCGTTTAAATCGCGCCACCATTCGATGTCGTCTTGCATATTGTCAATCGCCGGCTGAAATTCAGGGGCTAAGGCGATTCCCCGCGCCGGATCTTGGTAGCTGATGACCCATGCAACCACTGCTGGTAGAAAAAATGCTAAAAATGCTATGCCTGTAAATGGTAATAGCTCACGAAAAGCTTGGGGGAGTTGATAGAGAAAGTAGTTTTTTATTCCGGTAATTGGCGAATTGCGCTCACGATAGATGCTGCTATGACCCTTCGCCACCAAATCGTTTAAATAGATCGTCAAGGGATGGCCTGGAAAATCGCGCCGCGCTTGAGCTAAATCTGAGGTTGCTTGGCGATAAAGTCGGCCTAGCTCTTGCAATTCAGTGGCATTCATGGCAATAATATTACTCTGAGCACGGCTGGTTAGCTGGGTTAATCGTTCCCAAGCATGATGTTTGGCATTGATAAAATCTTCTGCTACCATAAAGCTACTCCTCTACTAATATATTGTTTGGAGATAGAGATGATCGATAATCGTGGAAGTGATCGCTATATTATTGATACTCCCGAAAGTATTGAGTTTGGCTATGATGTGGCTGGAATCGGCACACGCTTTGTGGCGGCGGTTATCGATACGGCCTTCTTCTCAATTTTGTTATTTATTGCGCAACGGGTCTATATCGGGACTGATAACAATCCCAGCGATGCTGCCTATCGGATTTTCTTTTTCTTCTGTATTTTTACAGTCTTGGTTTATTATATCGCCTTTGAGCGCTTTTGGAATGGGCAAACGCCTGGCAAGCGGCTTTTGGGGATTCGGGTGGTGCAAGAGGCTGGCAAGCCATTAACCTTCACTGGTAGCTTGATTCGGAATTTACTGCGGTTAATTGATTTTGTGCCAGCGTATTATTCAACTGGGTTGCTCACGATGTTGATCGATAAGCGTGCCCGCCGTTTGGGAGATTTGGCTGCTAGCACGTTTGTGGTGCGCGATCGCCAACGGGTGACGCTTGAAATGTTGTTGCAATCGACCCGCGATGATAAAGTTGCGAGTGCGCTCAAAGATAGTGGTGCAACCTTGCCCAATATTACTGCCTTACGCCCAAGCGATATGGATTTAGTGCAAAACTTTTTGCTGCGCCGTGCTGTTTTAGCCCCCGATCGACGCTTGCGGATTGCAACTCAATTGGCTTATGCGCTGTTTGGACGGCTTGGCTACAGCGTGCCTGGTGATCCTGAGCAGTTTTTGCAACAAGCTAGTGATCAGTATGTATTGGTGCGTGCTCAGGCATTGCAAGCAGCTCCTGCACCTGTGCCAGTAAATCCGTATGACGGGCATCGAGGCTAACCCGCTTGGGCAAACGCCGAAACCACGCCCCTTGTTTGCGAGCAAAACGATGGGTGTTGAATTTGAGTTGGCTGATGCAAGCGCCAGCACTTTGTTGGCCTTGCCACAATGGCCGAAATTCGGCATAACCCAACCCCGACATCGATGGTAACTCCCAGCCATAGCCTTGGCGAATTAAAGCCCAAACTTCGGCAATCAGTCCTTCGCGCATCATCAGATCAACCCGTTGATCGATGCGGGCATACAGTTCGTCGCGCGGTCGCTCTAGATCAAGCGTTAATATGCGATAGTGTGGCGGATTGCGCTGCTGAAGCTGGCTAATCGGCTGGCCTGTTTCATGAAAAACTTCTAAGGCGCGAATCACCCGCCGCACATTAGTTGGGTCGATTGCTTTAGCGGCCTCGGGATCGATCGTTTGCAGTTGTTGATGGAGCGCCGCATGACCTTCGCTGGCCGCCTGTTGCTCGTACCGCGCTCGTAATTCATAGTTGGGCGCAACTTCAGGAATGCTCCAACCCTCAAGTAGAGCTGCCATATATTGGCCTGTGCCCCCCACCAAAATTGGCTGTTTGGCCTGCTGCTGAATTTGGGCAATCGCCGCGTAGGCCGCCGCTTGGTAGGTCGCTAGGCTATATTCCTGATCAGGATTAACCACGTCGATTAAATGATGTTTGACTAATGCCTGTTCAGCAGGCGTTGGTTTGGCTGTGCCAATATCCATCCCCCGATAGACTAAGCGCGAATCGACTGAGACGATCTCGCCATTTAAGGCTTGGGCTAAATCGAGTGAAAAGGCAGTTTTGCCAACCGCAGTTGGGCCAACGATGGCGATGATTAATGGTTGTGGTGCTTGCATGGCCGCTATGATACAAGCCGCCAGCGATTGTTGCAATGTTAATTGTGATCTGACGGTATTTTGGCTATTTTTGAGGTACAGTACTACAGGATAATTCTGTGTTAGAGGATCAATCATGACCGAACAACCACCCAAACGTGATGATGATCAAGGCTTCGAGGGCCAAGCTGGCTACGATAGCGGTTTTCAAGATGGCAAATATACCAATCCTGAAGTGGCCGAATCAGGTGGCGTGGAAGATCGGGCTGGCTCATATGAAGATGGTTTGCGAATTGAACGTGACGATGCACTTGATCAAACGCTCGACGACCAAGGGGAGGCCTAGTCGTGTTACTTTATGATACTCTGTGCCAAACGCCTGTCGCCATGGAGCCAATCGATGGCTTTGTGCGCATGTATGTATGCGGCGTGACTCCCTATGATACAACCCATATGGGCCATGCGCGGACCTATGTGGTCTACGATACAATTCGGCGCTATTTGGAATGGCAAGGCTTGCCAGTGTTGTATGTGCAAAATGTGACTGATATTGATGATGATATTTTGCGCAAAAGTGCCCAACTTGGCCTAACTTGGGATGAATTAGGTCGCCAAGAGACCGAGCGCTTTTTACGTGATATGGATGCCTTGAATGTGCGCATGCCTAATCACTATGTCAAAGCTACTGATGCCATCGCCAAAATTATCGAGGTAAATAGTGGCTTGATCGAGCGTGGCGTGGCCTATGAAAATCAAGGCAATGTCTATTTCAATGTTCATGCTGATCCCGATTTTGGCAGCTTGGCTCACAGCGATTATGCCAGTATGTTGGCGATTGCCAATGAGCGCGGTAATTTCCCCGATGATCCGCATAAACGCGACCCATTGGATTTTGTGTTGTGGCAGGCGACCAAGCCCGGCGAGCCATGGTGGGATAGCCCGTGGGGTCGCGGTCGGCCAGGCTGGCATATCGAGTGTACCGCCATGGTGCTAGAGTATCTCGGGCCGCAGATCAATATTCATGGTGGTGGCAGCGATTTACAATTCCCGCATCATGCTTGCGAATTAGCGCAAGCCGAGAATTTTACTGGCCAAAGCCCGCACGTTGCTGCTTGGTCGCATATCGGCATGGTCTATTACGAAGGCGAAAAAATGAGCAAATCGCTGGGCAATTTGGTGTTGGCCAGCAAAACCTTGCAACATTACAGCGCCGATGCCATTCGCTTGGGCTTGCTCAAATATTACTATCGCGATCAATTTGAATATAGCAATGATGATGTGGCATGGGGCGAACGCACGGTTGAACGTTTCAAACAGGCAGTCAATAGTGGCGTATCTGGTGGCGCACTTCATGCTGAAGAGCTGCGCAATGAGGCAATCGCAGCACTTGATGCCGATTTTCAAACACCAGCCTGTTTACAAGCGTTAATCACGTTGGCGGAAGCCAGTATTAATGGCGAAATTGATGACGCTGAGTTGGCTGCTACAACCTTGCGTGAGCTAGGCGCAGTGCTTGGCTTACGTACTGAATTGTGGTAGTTGAATGAACGAACAACAAGGGTAGCCATGTTAAACTACCCTTGTTGGCGTAACGCTTTATTGGCTTGGTGTGCCTAAATCTTCCTCAAGTGCCCGTACCAATTGGCGAATATGCCGCCGATTTGCCCCAAGATCTGCACCGCCAACCTTGGATGCCGATTGAATATCCACGCGAGTTTGGCCGCCTTCATCAATAAAGGCGATCGTTAACTCATCGGTGAAGATCCCTAACATTACATCAATATCGACTTTGAGCGCTTTTTGGCTATCGGAGCGGTTGGTAATTGTCCAGCCACGTTGGGCCTGAATCGTGCGAATACCCGCTTGATAGACCGTATTTTGATCTTGGGTAAAGCGTGGGGTCATTAATTCGGGCAAGATCGGGTTATCGCTGGTTGCGGCGCGATTGGTGCTTAGCCCAAGCTCAAATTTATCGCGAAAGTTTGGCACAAAACGGAAGGCATAAAATATCAAGCCAAGACAAATCACGAATAGCACGATCCGTTTGCCTGGAAACACTTTAGGTTGTGGCCGAAAAATCCAACGAACTGTGGAAAAGAGCGCCATCGAAGCTAAAATGACCGAGCTTACGACGACGACTTCCCATGGGAACACATCCTGATAGTAATTCATGCATCCTCCTAGGCAAAAAAGAACGAATTACAAACGTTGCCTTGGTCTTTGGCCGATAATTGCTATGCTACCACATTCAGTGCAAGCTGTTGACGAGCCTCAATTGCTCGCTACACGAGTGATTGTCGTTGATCTTGCACAATTTGTTTGCAGTCCCATATGTGCCCCACGTTCCACACCACAACAATCTGAATGGGCTTATTTTGGAATAGTGAGGATTACGTGAACACAAAACGACAAGCACGCGGGATTAAGCGTTCATCGGTGATGAAGGTGCAGCGTCAGATGTTGTTGCTGCGTTGTTTGGGCAGCGGCCCTAAAACGAGTGATGCCTTAATTGACGAAGTTAATAGCCAAATGCTCGAAGCGTATCCTAAAGCGGCCCGCGAGGCGCTCCGTCACGATCTACGGGCTTTGCGCGAGGTTTTTGGCTGTGTGATCGAATACACGGCTTCGGTGGGTTATCGTTTGGTCAGCGTTGGCGATTTGGCCTTGCTCAATTTAACCAATGATGAAATTGCGGCGCTGCGCTTTCTTGATGCAACCTACACTGCCAATAGCACCTTGCCTGATCATCAACAGGTGCGGCGCTTGGTCGAGCGGATAATCGATTTCTTGCCAATCGAGCGGCGTGGGGCTTTGAATGTGGGCGAGCCAATTTTGCAGCAAGCTGGCCCTGTTGCGCCCTATGAACATGATCCGCAGATTATGCGTAGTTTGCGCAAAGCCCTCGCCCAGCGCCGCGAAATTCGTTTTCGCTATACTTCAAGCCAACGTGATGGCGAGGAGACGCATCGGGTTGGGCCAGTTAATATTTTTACTCGCGATGGCCATATGTATCTTTTGGGCTATTGTTTTGATGGCCCGCAACAGATGGTCGAGCGGGTTGGCCGTTATGTTGATTATCGCATCGACTATATTAGCAAAAACAGCTTAACAATCTTGCCACGGGTCTTGCCACCAGCCCTGCCCAAACGCCCAACCTGGACAGTTAAGTATGAATTGCGCGATGTCGTTGCCCGCAATAAAAAAGTTGCCCACTGGTTTGCTGATACTGATATTCAATATCGTGATGATGGCTCGGCCTTGGTGACGGCCACGGTGCATAATCTCTGGCAAACGCGCCAAATTCTGTTGCGCTACTTGGAGAATTGTCGTGTGCTAGAGCCACCCGAATTGATCGATATGATGCGGGCGACGGCCCAGGGCTTGCGCGATTTGTACCCACCTAGCACCAACGAAATTGGTTAAGCTAATATTCTAGTGTTGGGATACTAGTTGATGATTTTTGCAGATCTGAGTGGGCTATAGTACAATAGGGTGCACCCTTCGCTGTACGTGCGGTGGGAATTAGTTTTGAGCCAACACTTTATGAAGGGGAGCCGGGTTCCGCGACTAGTGCGGCTGGTGCTGTACGACTCAAGGGCTGGCACCCACCTGCGAAAGCAGGTTCAAAACTACCCCGCTCACGGCTGATAGAAGGGTGTTTACTTTTATGTTGTATCTCTTTTTTGGCCCCGACGATTATACCCGCCAAGCCACGATCAACGTGCTCAAGGCGGCTTTTCCACCTGATGCCGCTGCTTTCAATGTGGTGGTGCTCCACGGCAAATCGATCAAACTCAACGAAGTGCGCACTGCTTGCGAAGCGTATCCTGTTTTTCATGATCGCCGCTTGGTGATTGTGCATGATCTGTTAAAGCATGCCAAATCGGCTGAAATGCGCGATGGCCTCAAAAGCTTGGTTCAGCGCTTGCCCTCAACCACCGACCTTGTGCTCAACGAAAGTGATGCCCCTGATAGCCGTTTGAGTGTGGTCAAAGATATTCAGGCTTTGGTTAAAACTAAACAAGCTGAGCAGCGCGAATTTAATTTGCGTGAAGGCAATGCCCTCATCGCTTGGATGCAGCAAGAAGCCCAATCCAACGGCGTGCAATTACGCCCTGATGCCGCTCAACATTTGGCCAATTATGTGGGCAGCGATGGTTGGATGCTGCATAACGAAATTGCCAAATTAGCCGCCTATGTGGGCCAAAATGGCACAATCAGCATGCGCGAGGTCGATTTGCTGGTGGCTGATGAGACAGAAACCAACTTATTTAATTTTATCGACGCATTAAGTACTCGGCGCGGTGCGGCGGCGGTGCAAGGCTTAAATGGCTTATTAGCCGATGATGCCGCGCCGTTGTATATTTTGACCATGATTGCCCGCCAAGCGCGTTTGATGTTGGCGGCGCAGAGTGCTGGACGCGTTGCACCTGATGAATTAGCCAAACTTTTGGGTCAAAAACCGTTTGTAGCCCGCAAAGCAGCTGAGCAAGCCCGCAATTTCAGCCCAACTGAGCTGCGCATGCTCCACGAACGGGTGGTGCAGATT
>NZ_DOPT01000053.1:8324-15301 GCF_003512625.1 Herpetosiphon sp.
CGAACGGGTGGTGCAGATTGACCACGGGATTAAAACAGGTAAAATCGACGCAGAAGGCGCACTAGCCAGTCTCGTTGGCGATTTTGGCTTTGCGCCAAACCGAAAATAATCATTTTAAGGCTTAGATTGCGGTTAAACCTATTGCGTAGAGTGATGCGACTCGTTAGAATAGCTATGAGTCCAACAATCTGCCCATACAACACGCAACAACACGCGAAGGATGTCCCATGGAAGAAATCCTCATCATCGACGATAGCCGTCAGATAGCCGATTTTTTGGCTGAGACGGTGCTGCCATACTATGGCTATCGTTCGCGCGTCGTACCCACAGGCTGGGAAGGTCTGGCTTTTTTGAAACAACGCCAGCCCGACCTAATTTTGCTTGATCTCCAACTCCCCGACACCTCGGGGCTTGATGTGCTTCGCCAAATGGGCGAACTTGGCTACGATATTCCGGTGATTTTGATGACCGCCCATGGTACCGAGCAAACCGCTGTCGAGGCCTTTCGACTTGGTGCCAAAAATTATTTGATCAAGCCTTTTGATGCTTCGGAAGCGGGCGCAGCAATTGAACGTGCCCTGCGCGAACGCCGTTTGCAGCGCGAAAAAGAGGTGCTTACCCGCACCTTGCAGCAACGCTTGCAGGAGTTGACGATTCTCTCCAGCGTTGGTAAATCGGTGACCTCGCTGCTTGATCTCGAAGAATTGCTCGAACGGATCGTCGATGCTGGGGTGTATCTGACCCACGCCGAAGAAGGCTATTTGCTGTTGCGCGATGGTGATGAATTATATTTGCGGGCGGCTAAAAATCTCGGCGAGGAGCGTGTGCAGCGTTTTCGGGTCAAGATGGATGACAATGTGGCAGGCCAAGTTATTCGCACCGTCAAGCCAATTCGGCTTGATCGCTCGCAGCACCAAGATTTAAAACTGCGCACTGGGCTTTTGGTGCAGGCAATGTTGCAAGTTCCCTTGATTGTTGGTCGCCATGCGATTGGTGTATTGGCGGTTGATAATCGGGTGCAGCAACGTACCTTCAGCGAAAACGACCAATATTTGCTCTCAGCGATTGCCGATTATGCAGCGATTGCGATTGAAAATTCGCGCTTGTTTAAATCGACCCGCGATTCTGAGCAACGCTACCGCGAATTATTCGATAACGCCAACGATATGATCTTCACGCTTGATCCACAGCTACGAATTGCCTCGATCAATCGTCAAGGGGTCAAATTGTTGGGCATGACCGTGGCTGAAATGATGCAGCGCACCTTGATTTCGCTGTGTGTGCCCGACGATCAAGCAGCAATCGAACATCAATTGCAACGCCAACTAGCCAAAGCTGCTGGTGATGGCGGTGCGTTTCCGTTGACTTTGCGTCGTGCCAATGGCGAAGATTTGCATATTGAAGTCAGCGCCCAATTGATGCAGCGTGGCGATCAGGTAATTGGTCTGCACTGTATTGCGCGTGATGTGACCGACCG
The DNA here is from genome assembly GCF_003512625.1 of Herpetosiphon sp. Lineage (NCBI taxonomy): Bacteria > Bacillati > Chloroflexota > Chloroflexia > Herpetosiphonales > Herpetosiphonaceae > Herpetosiphon > Herpetosiphon sp. The sequence goes on from NZ_DOPT01000053.1 coordinate 9,802, forward strand.
CCGCCGCTTGGAATTGCAACTATTGCAGGCCGAAAAACTCTCAGCGATTGGCCAATTGGTGGCTGGGGTTGCTCACGAGTTGAACAATCCGATGACCAGCATCAAAGGCTTTGCTGAGCTATTGCTGCGCCGCAAAGATTTAGATGATGATGCCCGTACCGATCTGAATTACATTAATAACCAAGCTGAACGAGCAGCGCGAATTGTGACCAACCTGCTGACGTTTGCCCGTGAGCATCAGCCGCAGCGGGTTTTAGTCGATGTCAATAAAGTTATCGACGATACGCTGAGCTTGCATAGCTATCACTTGCGCGTCGATAACATCAAAGTTCAACGCCAATTCGAGCCAGAGCTGCCAACCACCGTCGCTGATCCGTATCAATTACAACAGGTTTTTCTGAACTTGATTGGCAATGCCCATCAAGCTATGGCCGAAAAAGGCGGCGGCGGTTTCTTGACCGTCAAAACCGAGCGGGTTGATGATGAAATTCGGATTAACATCGGCGATACTGGCCCCGGTATTCCCCAACACCTCGTCGGGCGGATCTTCGATCCATTTTTTACCACCAAGCCTGTTGGCAAGGGTACAGGGCTAGGTTTATCGATCTGCTACAACATTCTGCATGATCATGGTGGCAATATTTGGGTTGATAGCGTGGCCAACGAAGGCACAACCTTCCATTTGGCCTTGCCGGTGGTTCAGGGCGATAATCCTGAGTTGATCAACGACGATGATCGTGAAACCACGATTAAGCCCGACCAAGCCTATAAAATTTTGGTGGTTGACGATGAAGAAGGCGTGGCCCAAGTGATTCAGCGCTTGGTGCGCGATTTGGGTCATCAGCCAGTGGTGGTGGCTAGTGGCGAGGCCGCCTTGCAAGCCGTTGATCAAGCGCCCTTCGATTTGATTCTGAGCGATGTTAAAATGCCAGGCATGAACGGCTTCCAGCTGTATCGAGCTTTGCAACAAAAAGCCCCTGAATTGGCCAAACATTTTATCTTTATCACTGGCGATACGATGAGTCCAGCCACGATCACCGCGATGCGCCAAATTGGCACACCAATGATTGCCAAGCCCTTCTCAGCCAAAAAACTCGAACGTACAATCAACGAGTTTATGGCTCGCGAAGAAGCATTGCAACGCGAGGCCGAAATTCAGCAATAGTTGAGGTTGGGGGATCGGGGATTCGGTTATTGGGGATCGGGCTGCATGGCCTGATCCTCTTTTGATCCACGAAGAGCACGAAGGTACAGGAAGGGCAATTGGCTATCGGCTATCGGCTTTTGGCACAATAGATTATCTATAGACCAACAATTGTTCCGATAGCCCTCAGCCTCTAGCCCTATCGTTCTCTGCGCCTCGGCGTTGAACATTGATCGATGCGTAGTTTGATCCCGCCTGCTTACTTTTTGACTTTTGACCTTTGACTTTTGACTTCAGCTTAGCCACTACAGCGCATATTGACATATTCGAGCCACTCGCTGAGGCTCATTGGTTTGGGCAAATCGGCAGTTGAGAGTGCTTGACCTTGGGCATACAACTCGCCATAGCGATCGGTGATGAACCAACCGCCCTTGCCCTCACCCAAAAATTGCGCCATAACCTTCGCTTCTGGGTCGCGCAGCACGATTAAGCCTTCGGTTGGCGGCAAGGCTTCGGCTGAAATAACCACGGCTTTTTGTTCATGCGACCAGCGTTGAACGGCGGTACTGAGATTAGCCAAGTAGGTTGGGTTCAAGCCATCGTAGGCGGGCAAAAACACAATGACGAGGGCTGCTTTGCCACGGAGATCGCTGCGGCTAAATCGTTCGCCCATTGCGGTTTGAAGGGTGAAATTCGGTACGATAGTGCCTGCTTGCAGAGTTTGCATAGCTCATTCCTCAATTGATCGTGGTTCGCTTATCAATTCATTGCAGAAAGTGTACCGCGTTTGTGTCGATTGCTGCGTGTTGATTTAATTTCTCTTTGTGAAAGATTTAACAACCTTTATAGCACAACATTGAGGTCTAGGCAACTGTACCCAGCAAATTAGCCAACATATCTTGCTCATTGGGGGTGGCTTGGCGTTCGAGGGCTTGCTTGATCAGGCGACTTTTGTTAGGGGCTGCATCTTTGCCCCAAAACAGCCGTGCCACGCCAGCATAACTGCGCAAGCGTTTGTATTCGATGCTACACGCATTGCGAAAAAGCTCAGCATCAAGCAATTGGTCAGGGCGATTGAGGTATTGCAACAAAAGTTGGGCCAAATCATAGCGATTGTAGCTTTGGCTGGGGGTTTGGGCGAGGGCAATCAAGGGTTGTTCGGTAGCAATCGGCAAATTGGCTGCCTTGATTGGTGCAGCTTCGAGGGTTGGCAGGGCTTGTTGGCGGTCGGGCAAGAGGCTCAGCAACTGTTGGCGCTGGGTTTTATCGATAAAGCTGGTGCGCACTGTAACGGCATTGCGGCCTTGAACACAACTAAACACCCCAGCGCCTGCTGGTGGGCTGGGCAAGCGCGATGGTGGCACGGCACTACTGGGGAAGGCTTTGGTTGGTAGGGTCGTATTTGGCTCATCGGCATCATCACGCGGCTGATAACCGGCCACAGCTAGGCTAATTTGTGAACGAAAACGGGTGCTCAAATTGCTAAATGTTTGGGTCGCAATAATATAGCGAATGCCAGCGGCGCGGCCACTAGTCAACTCGCTATTGAGCCATTGCTCAAGCTGTTTGGCTCCGATCGCTTGTTCGAGTAAGGTTAATTCGCTGATAAATACGACTAACAATGGCAGATCGTGCCCTTGATATTCTTCCCAACGTTCGCATTCGGCAGCTTTAAGCAAGGTTTGGCGCTCTAGGCGCTGCTGAGTTAGCCAGGTTAATGCTGGAGCTAATTCATGCTCAGCCTCAGCAAATAAACCAACGTGGGCTTTTTCACGCCAGCCCAGCCACGACAATCCTGCTTTGCCATCAACCAAAGCCAATTGCAAGCGCTCAGCAGGATTGGTGAGGCAGAGATAGAACAGTGCGGTGCGCACCCAGCCATCTTTGCCGGAGCCAGTTGCCCCACTGACTTGCACATGGGTAAAATCGTCGATCAACGAGCCATGCACCAATGAAACCACACCCTGAACACTACGCCAGCCTAAGGGCAATACAAAGCGTTTGTTGGTTTGGCGTAATTCGTGGGCCAGCACTCGTAGATCATGCGGCGGGTTGAGCAGGGCCGTGCCAGCCTCGGGCAAAGTCCGAGGATCAAGGCTAGTCGCCAAGGGCTTAAATTGGCTGATATTGGTTGGTTCAGGTTGGACTGCCCGTTGTTGGGCTTGCCACAGCCGAAATTCGCGCCAATCGCGGCCAAAGCGCTGGCGAAACATCAAGGCCACCAAGGCCATAGCCAAAATCAATGCCCCAATTTGTAGTGCTTCAGCGTCCAAACCCAACCACCTTTATCCAGATGCAACCTCAAACATTGGCTCCATGATTATGCATAAACTACTTGTCAAAACAGAACTTTTGTGCTATTATATTCATGTTGATTGCTGAACCGACACGCCAACAATCAACGCAGCCTCCGATAGTTTTCCTGGTCTGGTCTCGAACAAAATCGCAAATACCCAGCGCTTACTAGCATGGGTATTTGTGGTTTTTAATCATAAGCTAATGGCTATCGGCTTTTGGGTGATCACCACCCTTCCGTCCCGCCTCCAGGCGGGAAACGCAGGGGGATTAAAGCCCCCTGCACCCCCTCAAGGGCGATTAGTGGTCATCAGGTATCCATCGATGAACCAGTAGATTAGTGGTTCGCTATGGAACACGCTGCAACCCTAACTTTGTAAGCTAGTCCCTCGCCCGCAGTGGGAGAGGGGTTGGGCATGAGGGAACGTTAACCCTACCCAATTACCGCCACAAACGAGTTAATTCACCAACTGCTGCCCGTGCAAGCCGTTCAGGCCAGAAGGCACACAAGGCGGCGATCGCGAGACTCAAAATCCAGAGCCAAGCGGTTGAGAGCGGCAATTGCTGATTGCTGAGCCAGCGCACACAACCAATTACGCTGGTAATTAAATCTAAGCCGCCAACCAAGGCAAACACCGCCAATACATGTTGATTGATCGCGCGGCGTGGCCAGCAAGCCACTTCGATTGCCGTGATGATGATTGGAATAAACCATTGAGCTGTACCAAGCAATGCCAAATTCAAGCCAAGCCCAGCCAAAAATGCCAAGGTAAACTGTGCCCCAATCCACCAGATCAACATTGCCAAGCCGATAATGCTCAGATAGGCCAAGGTGCTCAACCAACGTTCGTACATTCCCATTGGCGCTGTACGGCGGGGCAGGTTAGCAATCGGGCTGTTGGGCACAGGTTCGTTTACCAGTTCCTGCAAGAAACTAGCGCTTGATCGGGGTGTGCTTGCAGTCGGCATCAGTGGCATCGACTTAGAATCTTTCATGCATCGCCTCGCAGCCTGAACACAGTTTTTAACATCGAGCGTAGCACATTCAGCCCATTAAAAAAAGCCCGTTTTGCTGGCCTGCAAACGGGCTAAAATTGCACATATTAAATTTTTGGCTCAGGGCTGCGCTTCAAGCCAAAATACGTATAACGTTTTCCCACGCAACATCCCAATAATCGTCAGTTGACCATAACGAATATTGCCTTGCTGGTTGGGCAATTGCTGAATAATCGGCGATTGGCTGGGAATTTGCTCGACGGTGATTTGGGCGGCATTAGCAGTGGGCACACCGCCGCTACCAACTTCTTCAACTAATAAAGCTGCTTGATCTTTGAGCAGGAGTGTGCCATTGAGCCGCACGACTTGATTATTGTAAACTGCCAAGTTTTGGTTAAGCTCGCCAAGGCTGATGCTGGTTGGTTCAACCACTTTGACGCTGATTGGCTCGAATTCAGCACTACTTTTAAGCACACCATTCACCCGCAAAATTCCATAGCTATTGGTTATTGTAAGCGTTTGAGCTGGAATACTCAGGGTTGGTTGGTAAGCATTCGGTTGATCGCCAAGCTCGATCGCGGCGGCCAACAAATGTCTGGGTTGGCTGAAAATTGTGGGTGCTAGCACGGTGATAGTGCTATTGGCTCCCACTCCATCTAGCTCGTTGAGCAACAAAATTTGGTTGGGCTGGTTGGCAGCGATCGGTGGTAATGCTGGCGCAGTGGCTCCGCAGCCAACCAAACTGATGATCAAAAGCATAAGCCATAACGGCCAAAAACGCATGCAATTCTCCAAACAAGCCTATAAACTGCTGCCGATTGTACCATTTATATAGTGAGTGATCCTCGCAGAACACGAAGGATCGGGCTATAGACTTTTGGCGTTTGGTTATCGGAACTTGATTGGAAATACCACCAATTATTCTGATAGCCTAGAGTCTCATGCCATGCCCTCACCCCCTGACCTTACAAGGATAGGTTTTCAACAATCATTGTGAATCACCACCCTTCCGTCCCGCCTCAAGGCGGGAGACGCAGGGGGCTTTAATCCCCCTGCACCCCCTCA
>NZ_DOPT01000092.1:0-3276 GCF_003512625.1 Herpetosiphon sp.
TCATAATTCATCCTTCATCCTTACTTCATGGCCTGAATTATGCTAAACTAGCAGGCTCGCTCATATGTGTCTGAGTAGCCAAAAGCGCCTATGTTATAATGCAGTACATTCATATGCCGAGGAGGATGTGTGAGCCGCTTCAGCGATGTCACCAACATTTGGTCAACCATAAAAGAAATTGATGTGCGCGATATTCGCGATCAGGCCGATTTGCCCTGTCGGATTGCGCTACTTGGCCATGCGACCTTCGGGCGCGATTTGATTATGCGCTTGTTGACGCTTGGCGCTCAACGTTTTCCCGCCCGTACTCCGCAAGTCAGCATCATCGATTTACCCTTGGGCCGCGAACAGGCTACCGATCTCAACCGCGTCGATTTGATTGTACTCACGCTCGATGCTAGCCAAGCCTTGAGTTACGATGAGTTTCTGGCCTACGAAAAATTGGCGATTCTGCCAGTGCCACTGTTGATCGCCGTTTGGGGTACGAATCTCCCTAAAAGCTCCGAAAGCACCCACCAAGCTGATCTGCAAGCATCGCCAGCGGTGTTGCTCGACCCACAAGCCGAGCCGGCAACCCAGCGCAAAATGCTGGCCAAAGCGGTGCTCGAACTCGTACCAGAAGCGTTGCATATTGCGGCTGCTCGGCGCTACCCAGGCTTGCGCAGCGAAGTTACCAATAATTTGATTAGCAGCGTTTCGCTGAGCAATGCGACTTTTGCTTTTACCTCGGGCATTCCCGAGATGATTCCCGTGCTGAATTTGCCATTGAACGCCGCCGATATGCTGGTATTGACCAAGAATCAGGCGCTGTTGGCCTATCGCGTGGCCTTGGCTATGGGTGCTGAAGGCGATTTTAGTGCCATGATTCGTGAATTGCTGCCCGTGGTTGGCGGTGGTTTCCTCTGGCGACAACTGGCACGCCAATTGGTCGGTCTGATTCCAGGCATTGGCTTATTGCCCAAAGTTGCGGTGGCCTATGCAGGCACGTTTGTGACTGGGATTGCGGCATGGCGCTGGTATGAACGTGGCGAGTTGGTCAGCAAAGCCGAATTACAAAGCCTCGTCAAAGCAGCCTTAGAAGAAGGCCGACAACGAGCCAAGGCGCTGATTGGTAATCGTAAGGCTGACGATGATCCCACTGCATCAGCCAAACCCAGTTTTCGCCAACGGATCGGCGCAGTGCTGAACCCAAAAAACTGGTTCAAGGCGCTGCGTGCCCGCCTGCGACGCAAACCCAAATCGATCCAAAAAACAACTGAGCCAACCGATCAATCCAACTCTGCTGCTTAACCATTGAGGATTATTATTCGTGGAAACCTTTGTCATTGAGGGCGGTCATCGCCTGAATGGGACGATTACGCCTGCCGGAAACAAAAACGCCGCCTTGCCGTTGTTAGCGGCCTGCTTGCTCAGCGACCAACCAATTATTCTGCGCAATATGCCCGATATTGCCGATGTGCGAGTCAAGGTACAGTTATTGCAGTCATTGGGCATCGAATGTAGCTGGCTCGAAGAGAATGTGCTGCGGGTTCATGCTGCCACGATCAATACCTCAGAGCCAGATACTGCGCTTGCGCGGCGAATTCGGACCTCGATTTTGCTCGCAGGGCCGTTGTTGGTGCGCACTGGGCGGGCAGTTTTAGCGCGGCCAGGCGGCGATTCGATTGGCCATCGGCGTTTGGATACGCACTTTTTGGCCCTCACTGCCTTGGGTGCTGAAGTTGAAGTGACCAAACAAGCCTATGAACTCAAAGCCGATGGTTTGGTTGGCACGGATATTTTCCTTGATGAAATGAGCGTAACTGGGACTGAACAGGCGATCATGGCGGCTGTGTTGGCTTCTGGCACGACCACAATTGTCAACGCCGCTTCTGAGCCACATGTCCAAGATCTGTGTCGTTGTTTATTTGCCATGGGCGCTAAAATCACGGGCATCGGCACCAATAGCTTGCAAATTCAAGGGGTTTCGCGGCTGAATGGCACTGAATATACACTCGGCCCCGATTTTATGGAGGTTGGTTCGTTCATCGGCTTGGCAGCAGTGACGGGGAGTAACATTCGCATCGCCAACGCACGCCCCGAAGAACATCGCATGACGCGGATTATGTTTGGGCGTTTGGGTGTGACCTGGCAAGACGAAGGCCCAGATATTGTGATTCCTGCTGAGCAAGAGCTACGGGTGCGCGACGATTTGCACGGCGTTGTGCCCAAAATCGACGATATGCCATGGCCTGGCTTCCCCCCCGATCTGATGAGCATTGCCTTGGTGATTGCGACTCAAGCCCAAGGCACGGTGTTGATTCACGAAAAGATGTTTGATGGACGCTTATTCTTTGTTGATAAATTGCTGAGTATGGGCGCACGGGTGATTTTGTGCGATCCACATCGGGCGGTGGTGGTTGGCCCAGCTAAACTGTATGGCGAACGCCTGACCAGCCCCGATATTCGCGCTGGTATGGCCTTGGTCATTGCCGCTTTATGCGCCAAAGGCACGAGTATTATTTCGAATATTGCCCAAATTGATCGGGGCTACCAACGGATTGAACAGCGGCTGGCTGCGCTTGGAGCGCGGATCGAACGCCGTCCTGCTGAATAATGGCCTGTAAGGAGGGTCGGTGTGACCAAAGCTACCGAACAACGACATATTTTAATTGCTGATGACGATCCAGGGATTCGTGGTCTGTTATGCGAGGTCTTTGATGAAGAGGGCTATCTGACCGAACCTGCCGAGCATGGCGGCGAAGTTTTAGCCAAAATGACCAAGAAACATCCCTATGATCTGTTGATTATGGATGTGCGCATGCCTGGCCAAGATGGTTTAACCATTCTTGAGCAATTGCGCAAAAATGGCATCACCACCCCAGTGATTATGATGACGGCCCATGGTACTTCATCAACCGCGATTCGGGCGATTCAAATTGGTGCCTACGATTACGTCATCAAGCCGTTTGATGTTGAAGAAGTAACTTTGGTCGTCAAACGCTTGTTTGATCATCAGCAATTGGCCTCAAAAGTGCGCGAACTCGAAGCCAAAAGTTTTGATCCTCGTGACAAAATGATTGGCAATAGCCCAGCCATGCAGGAGATTTATAAGCAAATTGGGCGAGTTGCTCACACCGACGCGACCGTTTTGATTACGGGCGAAACTGGCACAGGTAAGGAAGTTTTGGCCAACCTGATTCACGTGAATTCAGCACGGCGTAACGGGCCAATGGTTAAAGTCAATTGTGCCGCCTTGCCAGAATCGTTGCTCGAAAGTGAATTGTTTGGCCATGA
>NZ_DOPT01000092.1:3348-4112 GCF_003512625.1 Herpetosiphon sp.
AGTGAATTGTTTGGCCATGAAAAAGGCGCGTTTACTGGGGCGGTCGCTCAGCGCAAGGGTCGCTTTGAATTAGCCCATAAAGGCTCGATCTTCCTTGATGAAATTGGCGAAATGACCCTCGCTACCCAGAAAAAGTTGCTGCGCATTCTGCAAGAACGCGAATTTGAGCGGGTTGGTGGCACAACCACCGTGCGAGTTGATGTGCGAGTGATTGCGGCGACTAACCGTGATCTTGAAGCTGACGTGCGAGCTGGCACCTTTCGCGAAGATTTGTACTATCGTTTGAATGTGATCACGTTGCATTTACCAGCCCTGCGCCAACGAATTGGCGATATTCCCTTATTGGCTGAATTTTTCTTGGATAAATATCGTTACGCGCCCTCATCACCACCAGCTCGCATCTCTGAAGAGGCCATGGAGCGCCTGAATAACTACGATTGGCCAGGCAATGTGCGCCAACTTGAGCATGAGATCGAGCGAGCGGTGATTTTGTCTCGCGGCAATGTGATTACCAGTGAGCATATGTCGTTGGTTCCATCATCGCGCTCGGCCTTGCAAGTTGATATTGCTGCCCGTTTGCGCGAAAAATCGACGCTCGAGGAACTGCTGGCCGATGTTGAACGCTTGGCGTTGCAAGAAGCGCTGGTTCAGCACGACGATGATCTCAAGGTGGCTGCTCGTAGCCTTGGCCTGAGCGAAGCTGAGTTCCAAAAGCGCCAAAAGAAGTATAGTTAGTTGTGGGGCTATAGGCTATTTGTAATGGT
>NZ_DOPT01000092.1:4258-5711 GCF_003512625.1 Herpetosiphon sp.
CCTCGCGTGCGGGAGAGGGGGCTGGGGGGTGAGGGCATGGACTTCATTGCCAACCTAATGAGCCATTACATCTTTTGGATTGGGAACTTATTAGAAAATCCAAAAAATGTTCCGTTAGTCAAAAGCCTTCAGCCTATAGCCGCATCCCCTAGTTTTACTCGCCCTTAAATTCGGCGGCGCGGCGGGCGATTGCTGCTTGCACACCCTCGCTAAAATCGGCGGTGCGAATCAATTGGCTTTGCGCCCAACCTTCGAGCAACAAGCCCCGATCGACATCAAACATGCCATCAATCACTCGTTTGGCCATGCCAACGGCCAATGGCGCTGCCAAAATCAGCTCATCGGCAAACGCTTGTACCACGGTATTTAAATCATCAGCATCAGCCAATTGATTGACAACTCCCCAGCGCTCGGCATCGGTGGCGCTGAAGGTTCGGCCTGTCATAATCAATTCTTTGGCGCGACCAACCCCGACCAAACGGGTTAAACGGGTTGTACCGCCAACATCGGGCACAATGCCCAAGCGAGTTTCAGGCAAGGCCAATTTCGTGCCTTGAGCAGCAATCCGAAAATCGCAGGCTAAGGCGATTTCCAAGCCCAAACCAAGGCACATGCCATGCAAGGCAGCGATAGTAGGAATTTCCAAACGTTCGAGGCGAGTGGTCAAGGCTTGCCAATCGTCGGTGATCGTGCGCATTTGGCGCAACCAGTGCTCACCATAACGATTGGGCAAATCCATCAAATCGCCAAGATCGATGCCTGCCGAAAAGACCGAGCCTGCTCCGCTCAACACAACTACCCGCACGCCCGAGGCACTGGCAGCCTGATCGATCGCCGCGCGTAAATCCTGGCCAACTTGCCAACTAATCGCATTGCGCTTTTCGGGCCGATTGAGGGTAATGCGAAAAATCGCGCCAGTTTGTTCAGTTGTGACTAAACCACTCACAGCATGCTCCTTTGCACAAAAAAAGACGCTGCATCGTTGATGCAACGTCGATTGTACCGCTTATGCTTCAGCTGTGGCGTGGCGATTGCCGCCGTAAAAGGCAATTTTATCCTTAATATGTTCGTAATTGGGCTTGACGATTGTGTAAACCCAGCCGACATCCGCCACTACACCTGCATCGGTCACCAAATCAATCCAGAAACATGTGCCTTTATGTGGGCAAACATAGGTGCGTTCAGTCACCCGCAAATTGTGCATATCGACTGCTGCTTGGTCAAAATACCAATTGCCTTCGAGCCGAAAAACCGATTGCGTTTCAATTCCTTTGGCCAAGGTCGCATTATCATGTTTCGCTTTAATGCTAATTTCCCGTAACATGGATCGCCCTCCGTTGATAACAGAAAAATCGTACCACGAAAAAGCCGCTAAATCAGGCCCAAGATCGAGCGCGAGGCGAAATCGTGGTATGATTTTGGCAGCTACGACGCGCCATGCATTTCCGGCGCG
>NZ_DOPT01000061.1:0-8563 GCF_003512625.1 Herpetosiphon sp.
GGTGCCATCACCCGCCACAATATTTACATACACAGGATTACGTGCCCGTGCCCCACCCCACATCCAGCCGCCATCAATAAACAATTCACCAGTTGCCCAGGCATCAATCGTTAATTCGCCTACAGCGGTTGCCCGCAAGCGGATTTTGGTACAATGGGTTGGGTCTTCAAAGAAATCGCAGGGCATGACTGATGGCGCTTCAACTTGAGCCAAGCCATTGGGGCTGAGGCTAATGCCAGTATCTGGCGCACCAATATTCACATAATCAATCGTTAGCGTAAAGACATCGCCAACTCGGACTTGGCTTGGGGCACTCAACAGCAACTCGGCATATGAAGTTTGTTGGCATGGCAGAGCTGTTGGTGTTGGTGTGCGAGTTTTGGTTGGAGTTGGCGTGGCAGTCGCCTGACCTGCTGGAGTTGGGGTATAGGTTGGCAACATCGTAGACGTTGGGGTTCGGGTCGCAGGCACACAGGTTGGCATAGGAGTTGGCGTGGCAGTCGCATTCGGATCAATCACATCGATCCAAATTGGATTCCGTGCTTGAGCGCTACCCCAAGCCCAACCACCGCCAGCAATTGGCACTTCGCCAGTCGCCGATGCGAAGATTTCTAGCATTCCCCCAGTTGTTGCCCGTAATGTAATCGATTGACAACCTGTTGGATGTTCATTGTACTTACAAGGCATCGTCATCGGCGGATCAAATTGAGCCAGATTGTTCGGACTCATCGTGATTGTGGTGTAGGGCAAACCAATATTGACGTACTGAATCGTAATTGTGAACAGTTGACCAACTTGGACTTCGGTCGGGCCGCTCAGAATTAATTCTGAACGAAGTGGTGTTGGAGTTGGCGTTAATAACGCCTTGGCGCTTGTTACTTCAGGTCGTTTAGCCACAGCAAAGCCAAGCAACACTGCACACAAGCTCACTAACAGGGCCAGCCGCCTGTTATTCATAGGGGTCCTCCTCTATATGAGATTAATCGGCCTAGGCTTCTAAGTATTCATCAACTAAGCCTAATCCTGCTATAGGACAAATGGCCCAAAAAACAAGCTATCTAGCTTACTAGATATTAAAAATCATTAAAGAAGCTTGCTATGAATAATAAATTTAAACTGAATTAAACAGCAACCGATCGCTGCCATAGCGATCGGTTGCTGTTTAATCAACTCAGCAGTTTATTTTCTCGCCAGCGGAATAAAAATCCGATATGCTAATACGTCGCGCACTTGAATCGAAATTGGGTTTGAAAAAGCACTGCCCCAAGCCCAACCACCCCCAGCAATTGGCACCTCGCCAGTTGCTCGAGCGCTAAGGTGAAGGGAGCCTGCGGCAATTGCCCGCAACCGAATGGTGCGACACTGGGTTGGATGCTGATTGAATTTACATGGCATGATCAATGGTGGATCAAATTGCCCAATTCCGCCTGACCAATTGGTAACCCTCGTATAGGGCATCCCAATATTGATATACTGGATCGTCGCGGTAAAAACGTCACCAACATTGACCAGGTATGGCGCACTCAAAAACAACTCTGAAACAATCGGCGTAGCCGTTGCGGTGCCATTGATTGGTGTAATAGTTGAGGTTCCGCCACAACCACTGCCGCTGATTGCTAAGTTCGTTGGGCATGGTGTAGCAGTTTTGGTAGCGGTCGGAGTTGGTGTACGGGTTGGTATGGCATTGTTTGGCAGAATATTAATATAAACTGGATTGCGAGCATTCGCATACCCATCCTCCGCCTGTTGACCACTAATGAAAATCAGGCCAAAAGCACTAGCATCGATCGTTAATTCACCAGCGGAAGTCGCCCGCATGGTTATCTCTTCACATGAAGTAGGGTGCGAGAATCGTTGGCAAGGCATTGCTAGCGGCGGATCAAACATCGCTAAATCATTCGAGGCGCGGCTAATATTGACGGTATAAGGGGCAATATTCACATAATTCATTGTCAAGGTAAAAATATCGCCAACCTGCACTTGGCTTGGGGCATGCAACACCAACTCGGCATATGCGGTTTGGTAGCATGTCAAGGGGGCAGCAGTTGGGGTTGGAGTACGGGTTGGGATTGGGGCCGAAGTGGCTGTCGCCTGACCAGCCAGCGTTGGCGTATTTGTTGGTATATTTGAGGTTGGGGTGCTGGTAGCAGGTATGCAGGTTGGCACAGGCGTAAAGGTTGACGTTGGCGTTGAATTCCAATCAATAATATTAATAAAAACTGGCGCTTGGGCTTCAATCCAAATGAGGTGCCAACCACCATTGTAATAAGCTTCGCCTAATGCCGCTGCATCAAAATCAAAAACCCCTGGATTGGTGGCTCGTAGGGTAAAGCTCGTGCAATGCGTTGGGTGTTGCTCAGCAACACATATTTCATTCATTGGTGGCTCAAAATGGGCTAAACCGCCATCACTAGCCCAGAGAGAGGTCGAGGGTGAGGCCAGATTGATATACTGGATTGAGATGGTGAATAGCTCGCCAACCTCGACCTGGCTTGGTGCTGTGATAATCACCTTTGGCTCGACAAAACAGGGATCATTTGGAGTTGCGGTAAAGGTTGGTCTTTCGGTTAATGTTGGCTGCTGCCGAGTAGGGGTAACAGTAGCATTGGGCCGAATCCATTGCGTTGGCGTTGGCGGGTTTACCACACAGGTTGGAGTAGGGAGCATCTTACGATCAGAGGCAAGCGGATCGATGCTTTGATTGTGGGTTGAAGGTAACAGTCCATTGGCGCTGATTGCCTCGGAGCGTTTAGCCATAGTAAAGCCAAGCAACACCGCGCACAAGCATACGAACAGGGCTAGCTGCCTGTTGTTCATGGGGTTCCTCCTCGCTAAACATTAATGAGCTTACAACCTTAGTATTCCTCAACCAAGCCTAATCCTGCTATAGGACAAATAGCCCATTAACCGAAATATCTAGTAATATAGATATTAAAGATCATTAAAAGATCCTAATGCCAAATAGCCAGTTCGCAAGCATCAAACGGCCAAGCGCCTATGATACAATAGACTCTGTGATGAATCGAACAGATGTGGCGCTACAACTGAGCTGGCACGAGCTTGCCAAAACCTACAGCACCCGCCCGGTCTACGACCAGTTGGCGGGCGAATTGCATAGTGGTGAAGTTTTGGCAGTGCGCGGCCCAAATGGCGCTGGCAAATCGACCTTTTTGCGCTTGCTCTGCGGACTCGAACGGCCAAGCGCTGGCACAATTCGCTATCAGTGGCAAGGCCAAACCTACAGCCCCAACACGATGCGCCCCTGGATCGGCTTTGTTGGGCCAGATGTCGCTTTGTATCGTGAATTAAGCGCGATCGAACATTTGCAATTTTTGGCCAAAGCCCGTGGTTTAGCCGCCGATCAAGTTTATTGGCGCGAATTGTTGGCCCAGGTTGGGTTGGCTGGTCGTGAAGCAGAACGGGTCGCCCATTTTTCATCGGGCATGGCCTTGCGTTTGAAATATGCAATTGCGCTTTTAGCCAAGCCACCAGTGCTGCTGCTCGATGAGCCAACCGCCATGTTCGATGAGCCAGGTCGCCAATTTGTGGCTCAGCTGGTTGAACAACAGCGCCAGCATGGTCTGACCATCTTGGCCACCAACGATCAGCGCGATGCTGCTTGGGCAGATCTCGTTTTGACGGTAGGAGCGGCGGCGCGTGGCTAAACCAACATTATGGCAAGCTGCTTGGGCAGTCGCCTACAAAGATTTACAAATCGAGCTGCGCACACGTTATGCCTTGAATGCCATGGCCTTGTTTGCAGTCACTACTGCGGTGATGGTCAGCTTTCGCTTGGGGCCATTGGGCCTGAGCCGTGATCCGCGCTCGGCAGCAACCTTGGCTGTGCTCTTGTGGATTGCGATCTTTTTTGCGGCGATGAATGGCCTAGCACGGACGTTTGTGCGCGAGGAAGAAGCGCATACTGCAACCTTATTGCGCTTAAATGTGCCAGCCTTGGCCGTCTATTTGGGCAAACTCTTGGTCAACTTGTTGATTTTGGCCTTGCTCGAAACGCTGGTAACCCTGCTGTTTATTGGCTTGTTGAATGTCACAATTACCAAAGTTGGCTTGTTTCTGGCCACACTCAGTTTAGGCGGAGTCGCTTTGGCCGGAGCAACCACTATTTTAGCAACTTTAGTCGCCAAGGCCGATGGCAAAGGCTCGTTATTTACGATTTTGGCCTTTCCCTTGGTGCTGCCATTATTGATTATCGCGGTTGAAACAACCGAATTAGCGCTAAGCGGCGGGACATGGGGTTCAGCTGGCAGCGGTTTGCAACTGCTTGCGGCCTATACCATCGCTGAACATGTGGCCGCGCTCTGGCTGTTTGAACGAGTTTGGGAAGCCTAAAACTCTACTGGTGGGAATAATTAAGCATGCTTGCGACAACCTTTAAGTGGTTTACTGGAATTTGGCTAGCTTTGGTCAGCCTAGCAATGTTCTTGTGGGTACCGGCTCACGAGGGCTTGGGCAATGTTGGACGAATTGTGATTGTCCATGTGCCAACAGGCTGGCTAACCAGTGTGGCCTTTTTGTTTTCGGCAATTTATAGCTGGCGCTACTTGCGTAATGGCCGTGCCCGTGACGATGCCTTGGCCTTGGCTGCGGCAGAATTGGGCTTGATTTTTAGCATTCTGGCCACCGTAACTGGCTCGATGTTTGCCAAAGTAGTGTGGGGAACCTACTGGAATTGGGACCCACGCGAGACCGCGATTGCTGCATTAATGTTGATTTATGCGGCCTATTTTGCCTTGCGTACCTCGATTGAAGATCGTCAGCGCCAACGCTATCTTGGCTCAATTTATGCCCTGCTGGCGTTTGTAGCCGTGCCATTTTTGATCTTTGTGATTCCCCGAGTCACCGATGATACGCTGCACCCCAATTGTGCAATTTTGAATACGCCCAATTGCCAAGGCATTCAATTAACCGAAAATGGGCGAATTATTGGCACAATCGAGGATTTCAAGGTTGAATTGCTGGGCATCGAGCAACAAGCTGATTTAACGGTTGCCACGGTCAGCATTTTATCGAATGGCACAAATTACACCCTTAAACCGTCATTTAATCGGGTCAGCAATAAGCCCGAAGCCATAGAGCGCTTGCCCGAAACCTTGCGCGATGTACAAATCAAGCGATTAAGTGGCGAGCCTGGCAATCAAACGGTCGAAATTGCGATTGCCAACACCGGCAATATTGGCCTGCTAACCGAGCAACGCACCCTGCTAACCTTCTTTGCCAGCTTATTTGGCTTTACGTTGCTGTTCTTCTGGCTCTGGTGGTTACGCGCCGATGTGCTCGATATCAACGAACAATTAGTACAACAAGGAATGACGATATGAATGGATTAACCGACCCCGGCTTAGCCATGTATGTGGCAGCGGCGGTAACCTTGGTGGTTTGGCTAGGCATTTTTGCCTATTTGCTGAAGATTGATCGCCAAGCCAAAGCCTTGCGCCAAGCCCTGCAAGAACGCCAAGCCAACCCAGCCAATCAAACCAACAATGCCCCGATTCGGCCAGAACGGGTCAGCCCAGAACGAAAGGAGACCAGCAATGTCTGACGTTAAACCGCGTTTTCGCTTAAAACCACTCCATCTCGTGGGGATTGCCTTGTTGCTGCTGGCAGGTTGGTTGGGCTTTACCTCGATGGGTGATTCGCTGACTCCCTATGTCAATGTGACCGAGGCCAAAGCCAGCGGGCGCAATGTCCAAGTGATGGGTTACCCGCAAAATCAAGGCACGGTTGAATCGGGTACATTCCGTTTCACCATGCGCGATGAAATGGGCCAACCAATTGAAGTGCTGTATCGCCAGCCCAAGCCAGGCAACTTTGATCAAGCGATCAGCGTGGTAGCAATTGGCGCATTCGATGAAAGCCAAGGCATTTTTGTGGCCGACGATTTGTTGGTCAAATGCCCATCGAAGTATCAAGAAGATACCCAAGCTGCCAAGTAGGTCGCAAAGCTGGGGTTTGTGCTAACTTCAGTTATCAATCCAAACCAGAGGATCATCCATGAATTTGTTTATGTTTGGCACGTTGCTGCTGGTTGTGGCGTTAGTTGCCGCTTTCACCGCCACCACTTCATATACATTGCTAATTGCAGGCCAGCGCACCGCCTTGAGTTGGGGTCGTTGGAGTGTGCGGATCGCCGCAGTTTCGATCCTTGTGGCTTCGCTGTTGCTCTTGGCGTTGTTCTATTTTGGGCGCTATGAGTTCGATTATGTCTACAACTACTCATCGAACGATTTAGAGCTACGCTACAAACTTTCGGCGCTCTGGGCTGGCCAACAAGGCTCATTTATGATTTGGGCCTTGGTTGGCTTGTTGGCAGCGCCGTTGTTGCTACGTCGCTCACGCGAGTTTGAGCCGTTTGTGCTCATGCCCTTGATGGCGGTGCAAGTGGCAATTATCAGCTTTATGTTGATCAATAATCCATTTGCCTTGCGCTTCGATGTTGCCAAACAAATCATCTATGCTGAAGATGGGCGTGGCTTAAACGAGCTGCTGCACAACCCATGGATGGTGATTCACCCGCCGATTTTGTTCTTGGGCTACGGCTTGTTGGCAATTCCCTTTGCCTATGCCATCGCTGGGCTGTGGCGGCGTGATTACGATGGTTGGGTCAAAGCAGCCTTGCCTTGGACAATTACCGCCTGGGTTATCTTAACGACTGCATTAACCCTTGGTGGTTATTGGGCCTACGAAACCCTAGGCTGGGGTGGCTATTGGGCATGGGACCCAGTGGAAAACTCATCGCTTTTGCCATGGCTGACTGTGACGGCATTGCTCCACGGGATGTTGGTGCAACGTGCCCATGGCGGTTTGCGACGGGCCAATTTTAGCCTAGCAATTGTCACCTATGGCTTGGTCATGTATGCTTCATTCCTCACGCGTTCGGGGGTTTTGGGCGATTTTTCGGTGCACTCATTTACCGAAGATGGCCTTGGCACGACCATGGCAGCAGTTTTGGTGGTTGGTTTAGTGGTTTCACTGGGCATCTTCTTCCAGCGCTGGCGTGATGTGCCAATCAA
Organism: Herpetosiphon sp.; assembly: GCF_003512625.1. NCBI lineage: Bacteria > Bacillati > Chloroflexota > Chloroflexia > Herpetosiphonales > Herpetosiphonaceae > Herpetosiphon > Herpetosiphon sp. The sequence continues at coordinate 7,032 of NZ_DOPT01000061.1, forward strand.
CAAGCTCTCGGAAAGCCTGTTTTCGCGTGATAGTTTGTTTGTGCTCGGCATGTTTTGTTTGGTGATTATCACGCTGATTGTGGGCCTTGGCACGTCAATGCCGCTGTTTTCCAAAACGCCAATTTTGCGTGATGGCCTACGCACGACGTTTGCCAAAGCTTTTGATATTGCCGCGAGCCAAGATGGCCGCTTTAGCTTGCAACCAAGCTTTTTCCGCACCGTTACGCCGCCGTTTGGCTTGGTCGTGATTGGCTTGATGACGATTGCCCCATTGCTTGGTTGGCGCGGCGGCAACATGCGCAAATTTATTTTTGCGCTGCGTATGCCAGCAATTTTGGCAGTGGTGGCTACAGTAGTTGGATTGTTGCTTGGCGTGCGCAAACCGCTCTCGCTGGCTTACCTAGGGCTGGGCAGTTTGGGGCTTGGGGTTAATATTTTGATGATCGTGCGCACTGTGCGCGGCGGCTGGATGCGCATCGGCGGCTATGCAGCCCATATCGGTGCAGCCCTGCTGGTGATTGGATTCGTCGGCTCATCGGCCTACAGCTCGCCCGACATCAACATGACCATTCCCTTAAACACCACTCAAACCGCTTTTGGCCATAAAATTACCTTCGAAGGCTACGCAACCCGCACCAACAACCAAGGAGCCGAAAAAGGCGTGATCGATTTGGCGGTGCAACGCGGCGATGGCGAAATCCAAGATGCTGCGCCACAGTTGTATCTCAACCCCCGCGATGGCCAATGGATCAGCAATCCAGCGATTATTCGCGAATGGTGGGGCGATTTGTATATCTCGCCTGGTAAGTATTTAGCTGCCAGCAACCCTAATTTATTGACCTTGGCGCAAGGCCAAAAAGGCAGCGTCGGCCCCTATAGTTTTGTGTTTCAAAACTTTGATTATAGTTTGCCCGAAGGCCACAGTGGTGCTGAAGCGCAAACCGACGAGATTACAATCAAAGCGCGTTTGACCTTCTACGATGAGGCGGGCAATGCCACGACAATCGAGCCAGGCTTACGCGCCGTCGCCAACGTTGGCAACCAGCCCGAGCCTTACACCTTGGCCGATGGCAACCAAGTGTTGATTTCAGCCTTGAGCTTGGAAAATCGCCAAGTGGAATTGCAAATTGTTGGGCTTGATTTGCCAGTCTTGCCTGAACGCGCTGATATTTTTGTCAGCACCAAGCCAGCGGTTGGCTTGGTTTGGGTTGGCACAGTAGTGATGACGCTTGGTGGATCGTTGGCGGCAACGCGGCGCTTTATCGAACATGCCACCAAACGTCGTGCCCAAGCGAGCGTGCCGGAGGCCGCTACCCAAGCTGCTTAATCATAGTAGCTTCCCTCACCCCCTAGCCCCCTCTCCCGCCCAGCGAGCGAGGGGGAAGCACTCAATGATCAGGTTTGAACTCCCCTCTCCTGCCGCCGTGGGAGAGGGGCAGGGGTGAGTAAACAGAGATTATCCTTAAAACCTACCCTTGTACGTTAGCCCTCTCTCCCGCCCAGCGAAGGGGATCAACCCAATCATTAAGGTT
>NZ_DOPT01000068.1:0-5478 GCF_003512625.1 Herpetosiphon sp.
GTTAAAAACCTACCCTTGTAAGCACCCCCTAGCCCCCTCTCCCGCACGCGAGGCGAGGGGGAATCCTTCAATTTGATATCGGATCTCCCCTCGCCCGCCGCAGTGGGAGAGGGGTCGGGGGTGAGGGGGCTAAAACCTACCCAACAACTGATCCTCAACTTCTATTGATAACTTGCTGCTAATTGAAGGCTTGCTTGGGCCGCACCCTCAAAATCACCAAGCAATTCAAAGGCTTGCCGCGCTGCATTGAAATTCGCCCGAGCAGCAGCTAAATCGCCTTGCAATACCCAAGCTCGCCCCAAACCAAGTTGGCGCAATGGCGTTGGCTCTAAGGTTAACGCTCGTTGATACAACACAACTGCTTCTGAGCCAGCCGCCATAATCAAGGCATGGTAGCCTGCCATTTCGGCATAGCGGGCAGCTTCGTGGGCTTTGCCAGCCGCTTCGTAATGGCTTGCCAACTGCACAGCAACCATCGGCAACATGCCTGCATAGCTCTCGGCTAGCGCTTCGGCAGCTCGCCGATGGAATACTTGGCGACGAGCAGGACTCAGCTGCTGCTGCCAAACTTCGCCAATTAATGGATGGGCAATTTGATACTGGCCCGCTTGCTCGGCCAAAATACCTTGCTGTAATAGCAGATCAAGCATATCGAGTGCTTGATCTTCGGCGCAATGACTGACTTGTTGGAGCAGTTCCAGCCTGCTGTTGATGCCCAAAATCATGGCAGCAGAGAGCAAGGCTTGGGCGGCACTTGGCAGGTTGGTTAAGCGCAAACCCACCACATCGGCCAGCGAGCTAGGAATTTGCTCGCTTGGAGCATGTAATAGCTCATGTAAAAAGTAGGGATTACCGCGACTGCGCCGATACAGTTGGGCACTCCGCTGTTGATCGCCGCCTTGTTGCAATACCAATTGCTCGCTTTCGCGTGGGCTGAGCGGCTGTAGTTCATGGCGTTGGGCGATATGGTTGCGTTGCCAATGCCAGATTAAATTTGCCAATTCGCCCTGTACTTGGTTGGCGCGATAGGTCAAAATGATCAGCACAGGTTTGGATTGTAAGCGCTCGGCGGCATAACCCAGCCAGCCCAGCGAAAGTTGATCGGCCCAATGCGCGTCATCGAGCACCAATACCAATGGCTGATCGGCAAACAGCGCCAGTACTTGCAACATGGCCTCGAAGATGCGGCGGCGTTCTTCGGCAGGCGTGGCATTGCTCAGCGGCGGAATAATCTCGCGCTGTTTGAAATCGGGAATCAAGCGAGCCAATTCGCTTTGCCAGTAGGGCGATAGCGGCGATTGCGCTCCAAACAGCCAATCAAGCAGTGCGGTTTGGTCAGTCCATGCCAAAAAGGGCGCGAATGGCAGCAATTGGGTAATTTCCAGCCCACGGGCAACCACAACCTGATGCCCCTCGCGAATTTGGCCTAGCCATGTTTGCCATAAACTGGTTTTGCCAATGCCCAACTCACCAGTGAGCAATACCACTTGAAGTTGGCCTTGCAAACTGCGTTGCCAAGCAGCATGCAACAGCGCATAATCCGGCTCGCGGCCAATTAATTTGCTGGTATTGCGCGGCGTTGGCAGATGCGGCGGCTTGATTGTTGGATTTGTGGAAGTACCGAGAATTTGCAGACGCAAGGCTTGAGTGGCGGCGGCTGGCTCTAAGCCGAGTTGTTGCTCAAGCTGATGTTGGAAATTGGTGTAGTGCTGTAAGGCATTGGCCCGTTGCTCAAGCGCCAAACAAGCCTGAATCGCCGCTTGAACGAATGGTTCGTGCAGCGGGTCAACGCCCAAACCATGATTGGCAAGTTGCAGTTTTTGTTGCTGATCATTGGTTGTTTGTAAGGCTTGCTCAAGCAGTTGGAGATAATGCTGCAGCAGCCGATTGCGCTCGTGCAACAACCACAATTCAAACTCTGGCGCATCGCGTACATTCAGGCCATCAAGCAACGGGCCACGATAACAATTGAGCAAGGTTGCGTGATCAGGCTGATCCAATTGCCACAGTGCCTGCAGATCGCTCCAAACCGCCTCCCCCAAACTCAGCCTATCGTCATGGCTAAGGATGCAGCTCTCGCCAAGCTGTTGGCGCAACTGCCAAAGACAATTGCTCAGGTTCTTTCGCGCAGCACTACTGCTACTTTCAGCCCAGAGCAAGCCTAAAATTCGTTCACGCGGTTGCGGTTGATTGTGACATGCCAAATAGGCCAACAGCGCCACAGCCTTGGCATTGGTCACATGGATTGCCGTTTGGTTGTAAACAATTTGGGGCTGCCCCAAAAAATAGCAGTGTAGATCCATCGCCAATTCCCAAGCCAAAGTCACCTAGCAACCATTTTAAACCAAAATCACCGAATGTCGGAATCGATTTGGGAAACCAAACGGGAAAGCTGCCAACGATAATCAAACCAGCAATCACAATTTAGTGCTGGAGCAAGACCCATGACCACCACAACCACTGGCAAACTTCAAGTTGGCGACCAAGCCCCGCGCTTTCGCTTGCCCAACCAAACTGGAGCACTTATCGATTTAGACGATTTGCTAGGCAAAAAGCATATTGTATTGTTCTTCTACCCCAAAGATGATTCGCTGATTTGTGTCGCCGAAGTTTGTGCGTTTCGCGACCAATACGAGGTGTTCAAGCAAGCGGGAGCCGAAGTGATTGGCGTAAGCAGCGATTCAGTTGAGTCGCATCAGCAATTTGCCGCCAAACATCGCCTGCCCTTTACCTTGCTGAGTGATGGCGATAGTGCTGTGCGCAAGGCCTATGGGGCGACGACCTTGGGTATTTTTAGTGGCCGTGTCACCTATATTATCGATCCACAAGGCACGATTCAGCATATTTTCTCATCGCGCTTGAATGCCCAAAAACACATCGACGAATCATTACGCATTTTGCAACAAGCATAGGATTTGGAGGATTAAGTTTATGACAACTGCAACTGCTGGCAAATTAGCCGTTGGCGATCAAGCCCCAACTTTCAGCCTGCCCAACCAAACTGGCCAACTCGTCGATTTACAAAGTTTGCTTGGCCACAAGAAAATCGTCTTATTTTTCTATCCCAAGGATCATTCGGCTGGCTGCGTGGCCGAAGTATGTGCCTTTCGCGATCAATATGAGGTGTTCAAGCAAGCGGGAGCCGAAGTCATTGGTATCAGCAGCGATTCGGTCGAGTCGCACGAAAAGTTTGCTGCTAATAATCGTTTACCATTTACCTTGCTGAGTGATCGTGATGGTACGGTGCGCAAACTCTATGGGGCAACCACTTTAGGCATTTTGGCAGGCCGGGTCACCTATATTATCGACCACCATGGCACAATTCAGCATATCTTTTCATCATTGCTGAACGCCAACAAACACATTAGCGAAGCGCTGCGCATCATCAAAGAAGCTTAAGGTGATGTGGCTATAGGCTATTGATCGTTGGCTATCGGAGTTTGATTGGAACTACCAATAATTATTCCGCTAGTCAATAACTGTAATGGTTTATCGCATTAACAACCGCCAGCGTTCCCTCACCCCCTTACCCACAGGCGAAGCGAGGGGGAACCGCTCTAGGAATGCTCCTCTCGCCCGCCGTGGGCGAGGGGCTGGGGGTGAGGGCTTGTTACAATGACAGCTAGTCCCTGACCCCTGACCCCTCATCGCTAACGCGGGCAGCAATCGCCTGCTATAATACCGAGTATGAGTAAACCTGAGTTGGTGTCGTTGCCAAATGTTCCACGCCGCCGTCGTTTCTTTCGCGTCGCGTGGTTTTTTGTGCGCTTAGTTGCCCATATTATCGTCTGGGATTTGTTGCTCGGACGGCAGTTTTGGTTTCGCTGGTACGCGGATCGCACGCGGATCGAGCGCTATCGGCGTTTTTCGCGGCGCTTCCGCGATTTGGCGATCGATCTTGGCGGCGTGATGATTAAGCTTGGGCAATTTGCTTCAACTCGCGTCGATGTGTTGCCGCCAGCCGTGGTTGAAGATTTGATCGGCTTGCAAGATGAAGTTTCGCCCGTACCATTTCGCTTGATTCAAGCCACAATCGAACACGAATTAGGCCAACCACTCGATCATATTTTTAAAACTTTTGAGCGTGAACCAATCGCTGCTGCGTCGTTTGGCCAAGTGCATTTCGCCACGCTGCACAACGATCAGCCGATTGCCATCAAAATTCAACGCCCACAAATTGAGCAATTTGTTGAAATCGATATTGCTGCACTGCGCTGGGTTGCTAGTTGGATGCAATATTATGGCCCAATTCGCCGTCGCACCGATTTACCAGCGCTGATCGAAGAGTTTTCGCGAATTACTCTGCGCGAACTCGATTACCTAAGCGAAGCTGATCACGCCGAGCGCTTTCAGCGTAATTTTGCTGGCAACGATCATATTTATGTGCCAAAAATTCAGCGCGATTATTCAACTGAACGAATTTTGGTGATGGAGCGAATCGAGGGCATTAAAATTTCGGAATATGCGGCGCTCGATGCAGCTGGAATAGATCGGCTGGATTTGGCCGAAAAGCTTTATTTGGCCTATTTGCAACAATGCTTTACCGATGGCTTTTTTCATGCCGACCCACACCCAGGCAATTTGTTTGTGCGGCCTGTCGGCGAGCGCTTGGCGAATGGCAAACAACCCTTTGTAATCACCTTCCTCGATTTTGGCATGGTCGATTCAATTCCCCAAAGCGTGATGGATGGCCTCGCCACGATTGCAGCTGGCGTGGTAATGCGCGAACCACAACGTATGATCGATGGCGCACGCTCGATTGGCGTGGTCATGCCCAATGCCAATGATCAACAATTACGCCAAGCCTTGGAAATTTGGTTTTCCTATACCTATGGCCGCACAATTCGCGAGTTGCAACAAATCGATGTTGAGGGTTTTGTCGGCGGATTAAGCGAATTGCTCTATGATTTGCCGTTTCAGTTGCCTCAATCATTACTCTTTTTGGGACGCACGGTAGGGATTATCGGTGGCGTGGCGGCTGGTTTAGCGCCCGATTTTGATATTTTCAGCGTGACTAAACCCTTTGCCTTACGCTTTATTCGTGAGCAAACCAGTGGCCGCGATCTGCGCGAACGGGTAATTAACGAAGGCCGCGAATTAATTACCGACCTCAGCCAAATTCCGCGCCATGCCAAACAATTTTACGTCAAGGCTGCTCAAGGCGATTTGCAAGTGCGCACCGAAATTGTCAAACTAGAGCGCACCACCAAACGAATCGAGCGGGCATTGAGCCGTCTTACCGCAGGGATTGCGGCAAGCGCCTTGATCATCAGCGCGAGCATTCTCCAAGCCCAACAGATTTATAGCCCTTGGATGTGGTGGTTGGCTGGTGGTTTGTTGATTTGGTCATTGTTGCCACGCTTCAATCAAAATTAATCGAGCGCCTTGCAAGGATCGGTTTTCGCTGCGAACCATCCCACCATGACGATTGGAACACCCCTCCCCCACTGCGGCATTTAAGGGCGGACAGGGACGCAC
>NZ_DOPT01000030.1:0-15399 GCF_003512625.1 Herpetosiphon sp.
TTCATCCCTCATCCCTCATACTTCATCCTTAATAAAGAACCCATGTATCTTTGCTGCCGCCACCTTGCGATGAATTGACCACCAACGAGCCACGCCGCAAGGCTACCCGCGTCAGGCCGCCAGGCACAATGCTAATTTGATCGCCAAACAAAATGTAGGGACGTAAATCGACGTGGCGAGATTCGAGTTTGCCATCAATAAAACAGGGAGCTTTGGAAAGCGCAAGGGTTGGTTGGGCAATGTAGTTGCGGGGGTTGGCAATAATGCGATCGCGAAACTGGCTACGTTGCTCGATTGTGCTATGTGGCCCAATCAGCATATCGTAGCCACCCGATTCGCCGACCGCCTTGACCACCAATGAATCCAAGTTATTCAGCACATGCTGACGTTGACGATCATCGCTGAGCAAAAAGGTTTCGACATTGGGCAAAATCGGGTCTTCATCAAGATAGAATTTAATCATCGCTGGCACATAGGCATAAATCGCTTTATCATCGGCTACCCCTGTGCCCAAGGCATTGGCCAAAGCCACATTGCCAGCCCGATAGGCATTCAACAAGCCTGCCACGCCCAGCACTGAATCAGGCCGAAATGCTAAAGGATCAATAAATTCATCATCGACTCGCCGATAAATCACATCAACGCGGCGCAAACCAGCGGTCGTGCGCATATACACCACATTATCGTGAACAATTAAATCGCGGCCTTCGACCAGCTCAACCCCCATCTGGCGGGCCAAAAAGGTGTGTTCGTAGTAAGCTGAATTAAAAACCCCAGGCGTAAGCAGCACAATCGTTGGGTCGCTGCGGCCTTGCGGCGCTAACGAGCGCAAGGTTGCCAACAAGGCTTGGCCATAATGGTCGATCGAGCGCACCCCATAGCTCGAAAACAACTGTGGAAACACGCGTTTCATCACCAAACGATTGGCCAGCATATACGACACGCCACTGGGAACTCGCAAATTATCTTCTAGTACCGCAAATTGGCCGCTTGGCAAACGGATCAAATCGGTGCCAACGATCGAAACATAGCGATCGCGTGGCACGCTAACTCCCCGCATTTGGCGCGAAAAATGGCGACAGCTATAGACCAATTCGCGCGGCACAACTCCGGCTTTTAAAATTGTTTCCTCGTGGTAAATATCGCGCAAAAACAAATTTAATGCCGTAACCCGCTGCGCCAACCCACGCTCAATCGTATCCCACTCTTTGGCGGTCAACAGCCGTGGCAGCAAATCATAGGGGAAAATGCGCTCAGTGCCTTCATCGCGACCATAGACTGTAAAGGTAATTCCTTGATTGAGAAAAGCCAAATCCGCCGCTTGCTGGCGACGAGCCAACTCATCAGGCGGCAACTCGCGCAGCCGTTCCGACAGTAGCCGATAATGTGGACGAGGCGTGTTTGGGCCAAGAAACAACTCATCGTAAGCGGTTTCGAGTTGATACTGACGAAAAGGGGCTACATCGGGCATAGCGTGCTCCTTGCAGTCTGTTCAGCATTGAAGGGATTTGAGGCAACATCGCCGCGTTGGGGGGAAAGAAGATGGCCTATAGTACCGATCTCCACAGATTTCGTCAAGCACCTAGCTACGTACTAGGCTCGTTGAGCGGCTTGGTTGGCCCAAAACCGCGTAGATTAAAACTTGCATAGATAGCCTGATCAGTGTAAGGTACAGGCGCGATGTCCAGCACAGGTGCGTTGGCTGGCGGTGTCGAGGGTTTGAATTGTGCCAAGCTTCCAGCAGATTTGGGAACGAGTTTCTTTCTTAGCAGCTCTAGATATTCTGCTTGTTGCTGCCTTGATTTTTTGGCTGCTCGGGGTCATTCGTGGCACTCGCGCAGTGCAATTATTGCGCGGGGTCGGCATTTTAGTCGTCGTTGCACTACTAGCTGGCTCAACCTTGCCGCTTACCACATTGCGCTGGATCATTCGCGAAGCCCTCAGCCCAGCCCTATTCGTCGCAATTCCGATTCTGTTTCAGCCGGAATTACGCCGTGCGCTCGAATCGTTGGGCCGCACTGGCGAATGGTTTAATCGCTTTGGCAGCACTAATCGCTCCGATGTTGAGGAGATGATCAACACCATTTCGCGGGCAGCCAAACAATTATCACAACAAGGCATTGGCGCATTAATGGTGATCGAGCGTGATACCGGCTTGCAAGAATATGCCGACCGTGGCGTGATCGTCGATTCGCGCATCTCCGTGCCCTTGCTGGTGAATATTTTCTTCCCCAACGCGCCACTCCACGATATGGCGGTGATTTTTCGGCGCAACCGCATTTTGGCCGCCAACTGTGTGCTACCACTCAGCGAAAATGTGGTTGGCAGCACGCGCTATGGCACGCGCCACCGTGCCGCTTTGGGCATCAGCGAACAATCTGATGCAATTTCGGTGATCGTTTCCGAAGAAACTGGCAGCATTTCGATTACCCACGATGGCCGCATGGTGCGCCATTTAACTGAAGGTCGTTTACGCAAACTGCTGGCTGGCTTATTGCGCGTCGAATTAAGCGAGGAAGAAGAAGTATGAATAAGCTTGCAGGTAGCCCATTACGCGCCTTCGTTGCCGCAGTCTTGGCGAGCATCATTTGGGTGTTTGTCAGTTTCACCGAAAATCCGCAGCAAGTTACGCCATTTACCAATTTGCCGATTCGCGCCGAGGGGCTGAGCAGCAATTTAACCTTAGTTGATGGCGAGGGTCGGCCAATTCCCGTGCCCGATGCTGTTGTTAACTTAAATGTTTCTGGCCCGCAAGATACAATCACCCGCATTACCAAGCAAAATGTCCAACCATTTATTAATATCGCCGGGCTAGAGCCTGGCTCACATGAAGTTGCGGTGCAAGCTCGCAGCATTCCTAGCCGCTCCGATCTCGATTTTCAGAGCTTTCAGCCCGCCACAGTTTTAGTCCAGATCGAACAGATCATCACAGCCTCGCTGCCGTTGACCATCACCACGGTTGGTCAGCCGCCAACCAGCTATGAAGCCAGTTTGCCAATTGCCAGCGTCAATGGCGAGATGATCAAACAGGTAACGATAACTGGGCCAGCCAGCCAAGTTAATAAGGTCGTTGGTGGCGAAATTACGCTTGATCTGTCGTCGCAAACCAGTAATTTGCGTACTCGCCGTAATATTATCGCAGTCGATATTGCTGGGCGTGATGTTGAAGGCGTAACGGTTAGCCCTGAGTTGGCTGATATCGAAGTGCGGATTTTATCCAGCAGCGGGATCAAGCGTGTGCCGATTATCTACACAACCCTCAACAGTCCGCCAGCGGGCTATCGCGCTGAGGTAGTGCTTGAGCCAGCCTTCGTAACATTAATTGGTAGCGCTCAGCGCTTAACCGAAGTGGAATTTGTTGAAACTCAACCGCTCAATTTGCCAAATAGCACCCAAAGCTACACCGCAACGATTAAATTGCGCTTTCCGATTGGGGTAACTCCGCGCGATGCTCAAGCTGCCGATAGCACGATCGCCACGATTCGCTTTGTGCCAATTAGCACCGAAATTGTGCTCAACCTGCCGCTTGTGCCGCGCAATTTGCCCGCTGGCCTCGAGTTGAGCTACCAGCCCAAACAGCTTGAAGTAACGTTACGGGGCAATGCCCAGAATTTACAAAACCTCAATAATTTGGCGTTGGTGTTGGATTTAGCTGGACGGAATGCCGGTAGCCATAGCATTCAGCCCAGCCTTAATCTGCCAACTGGCATCACATTAGCCAAACCATTGACTACGATTTCAGTAACCTTAAGTGCGATTATCGTACCCACAGCTGAGCCAACTAGCCCGATTGAACCGACTGAGCCAGCAACTACGCCAATCGCTACGCCAACCGTGACCGAGCCAATTAGCCCAACCGAGCCAATTAGCCCGACCGAGCCAATCAGCCCGACCTTAACTCCTTAATCCAAAGCACGTTTTTGCAAAGCTTGCAGCTCTGCCGAAGGGTCTAGCCCATATTCTTCAAACAAGGCCTCACGGTAACGGTCATAGATTGCCAAGGCCTCAAGCCGACGACCTTGGTTAATCTCCAAGTTCATTGCCTGCGAAACCGCACGCCCATTCGAAATATCTAGTCTCAATGCTTGAGCAAAGGCCTTTTGAGCCTGATCAAAGCGCAGGGCATCATAGCATTGAATGCCGATTGAAATCCAAATTTCGGCTCCACGTTTGGATAACTGCTTACGTTCCCATTCAATCCAAGGAGCCTCATGGCCCGATAAAAACACTTGGCTTGCATAATCGGCGGCTATTTGCAGACGATCAAGCGTCGCATCAGAGCCTTGTAATGGAGTCTGATTGATCACCAAAATATCAGCGTCGATCTCAGACAATGGGAAACACAAACGATAAATCGAACCATCAGAAATAACGCAATCGGGCAATTCTTTGCGAGTACGTTGCAACATTTTACGCCAGCCATCATTGCTACTATCAAATCCCCAAATTTTTGCCCGTAATTCATCAGCAGTCATCCCGCTAGGGTTCATAAGCAACAGGGCAATTAATAAAATACCTTGTTTAGGAATTTTGACAGGCTTGCCGTGCATCTCGACACGCACCTGCCCCATTAAGCGAATAATCAATTTTGGTGCTTGCGGCATTGGCAAACTATGGTGCAGCACCCGTGCCGCAAATGGTGAATTCCATTGGGTATAGGCCTCATGAACCAATTCAGGGAGATGCACGGTCAGCGCCGACAATAGCACGGGCAAGCCACTGCGCCCATCAATAATCAACTTATCAAGGGCTTCCCACGCTTGGCGAGCCTCACCAAATTGATCACGCTGCCAAAAAGCTTCGCTGAGCAAGAGATACAATAAACCTTTGGCCAACGCACCTTCGCTATCAAGCCCAGCCAACGCTCGCTGCAATAACGGAATCGTGCCATCAAGCTTCAATGTCAAGTTAGCAGCACTACGAGCTACTGCCAACCAAGCCTGATCAAGCGGATTTTGGGCCGTCGTAGTATCGATCTCAATCAATAAGCGTTGCAACTGCTCGATCGAACTATGGCGCGTAGCTTGCGATTCCAAGGCCAAGGCATAGGTCAAAATATGATAATCGACCATATTACTATTGCGTAATTGCTCACGCGCCGAACGATAACGCGCAATCGCACTTGTCCAATCACGATCAGCTAACGCTACATCGCCCAACGTGATCAAGGCACCATTGGCAGCCCGATTATCGGAAATCAAGGCATTATCGAGGGCTTCTTGAGCGTAGCGGGCTGCATCACGAATTTGGCCACGATGCAGTGCCACCACCGCCCGCAGATTCATCGTCTGCGATAAACCCGCAGGCGAATTTAATTCATTCCACAGCAACGTCGCTTGGCGTAACAGTCGATCGGCCAACGAGTAGCGTCCGGCGCGTGCCGCCGCATTCGCATAATCACCGAGAATCAACCCGAGCAAACGATTAATGCCAGAATGTTGAATATAGCCATATGCCCGCTCAAAATGGGTAATCGCATTATCATCTTGACCCAACGATACAAGATAACTTGCATGCGTTCGGAGCACCCGCGCCTGATCGGCTGGCGATAAATCAGGGTCATCCAGATAGGGCTGAATTAAACCATCAGCCTCGACAATTGCGCCCTGTGCTCGCAACATATCGGCCTTGAGCAAGCGCAACATGCGCTGATCATCGGGCTGCTGATGAATGCCTAGCAGCTGATTAACCAAAAGCAAGGCTTTCTCACCATTCCGTAACCCAAGATGGTAGCTGCGCACCAACAACCAACCTACTTTTGAGCTAAGCTGCTGAACTGGAACCGCATTCAAGGCATTGACAATCTCAGCAAAAAACTGCTGACGATCAATCAATGCCAAATTGCGCGTTAGGCTATGGTTAATCACATCCCAACGTTGCAAGCGCTGCATTTTTTGTACAAATGGCAATAATTGTTGTTGCGCCAGATACCAATCGCCAGCCTGCTCAAACCATGGGCTCAGATAGCTGGCCTGTGGATCAGAACGCTGGCGCAGACCGACCTCGGGCAAACGCTGCAACTGAAGACTCGACTGCGCCAACAACCCCGCATATTCCCAACTCATCATCAGACGATGCAGATCATAGTGTGGCAGTAACGCTTGGAGCAATTCGGTCGAATCGGGGGCAAGCCAAAGCCAAGCTTCAAGCATCTGATGCAACGGCGCTGGCAAACTCGCCATCACATCTTGCATCACCCACTCTACCGCCGATTGATTGAGCACACCAGAACGATTGAGCGCAAAAATACAAGGAGCAACCCAACCATCGGTCAAGGCGATTAATTGCTCAGCTTGAGCGTGGGTTAGGTGGAGTTGCCGTTGTTGCGCCAGCTCGATTAATTCTGCGCTGGTGAAGGCCAGTTCCTGCATACCCACTATGCGCAATTGCCGACGAATAATCGATTGTTGAATCATGGGCAAATTGGGCAGATGTAACGAAGTAGCAGCAATATGCAGGGCTGGGTTTTTCAATAATTCGCTCAGCCAAGCATGCTCAGGCAAGAACGTCCCCCACGCATCCAAGATCCGATCCAAATCGTCGATCAAAATCCAGCTTGGTTGGCGTAACCTTAAAAGCTGCTCATGTGCATGATCGCTAGGTAAGCCAAGTTGTTGGCAAATAGCCTGAAGCAGCGCTAGGGGATCATGCGCTGACTCTTCAAGCCGAATCAAGGCAGACGGGGCGTTGATGGAATGCTTGAGTGCCTCTAACACTGTGGATTTGCCGCTGCTTGGCAACCCAATGATTAAAACTACCCGTGGCGCATGTTGGGTCAAAGTGAGTAAACGTGGGCGTTCAACATAGGTCGGATAAAAACTCATAGCAGTTTCCTCAAGATGCTTGGTACGATGCTACCCCACCAACCATTAAGCAGTACAGCGCAATCGTGCTCAACCGTTGAGAGGCTAGGTTGTTCCAATTCGTTACCTATGTTCAATAGGATATACCGAGCTATAGAGCACATCTATGCACGTCCTAGGCTATTTCTAGATCGATTTCTTGTATATCCACTGTATCATAGCAAAAGAATCATGAATGTAGTGGAGCAGTTATGCAACTTGTCGCACTCGATCACATCCAATTGGCAATGCCCGCAGGCCAAGAGGCCCAAGCACGTTGGTTTTACAGCACGCTGCTTGGCCTCGACGAAGTGGCCAAGCCTATTCAATTGCAAGCTCGCGGCGGCTGTTGGTTTCGTAGCGCCACCATCGAACTGCACCTTGGGGTTGAAGCCGATTTTCGGCCTGCTCGCAAAGCGCATCCGGCTTTTCGCGTTACCGATCTCGGGCAAGCGCGGGCTGAGTTGAACAGCGCGGGCATTGCAATTGTTGAAGATGATAGCCTGCCGCATGTACGCCGTTTCTTCGTCGCCGATCCGTTTGGCAATCGGATCGAGTTTGTCCAAGTTGGTGATGTCTATTAAGGCTGCTTACAGGAATCATTGCAATCCGCATTGATCAATTGTAATGCCGCTCATTGCTTAACTTAGATGCGAGGGATTCCTATTTATTTTGTATTTTGGGCAGCAACTACTGGCACAACTTATGCACACTAGGAGATCGCCGATCAAAGTATGCTGATTGGCAAGCTACTACACCAACATCCGCTCAACCATGCCCTGAACGCACCCAAATATGCCGGTATCTTCTGGTATACTGAACAACGGCGCGGCCCTCGAATGCCCGTGCTGGCCACCGCGCTGAGTGCTGCATTGTTGACACTGCGAGGGTTGCAGACCATGAAAGCAGTTTTAATGGCTGGGGGTGAAGGCTCTCGGCTCCGACCACTCACCATCAGTCGGCCCAAACCAATGGTTCCGCTGGTCGATCGACCAGTCATGGGCCATATTATTGAACTTCTGAAACGCCACGGCATCACCGATATTATTATTACGGTGCAATATCTCGCCAATATTATTCAAGATTTTTATGGCGATGGCTCGGCGTTTGATGTCGATATTTCGTATTCGGTTGAGGAAGTGCCACTCGGCACGGCTGGTGCAGTTAAATATGCTTCACGCTTGATCGATGATGATAGCGAACCAATTCTGGTCATTTCAGGCGATGCGCTAACCGATTTTGATTTAACTGCCTTGATCGAAGCCCATAAACGCTCGAATGCCAAAGCCACGATTACCCTCACCCGTGTGCCCAACCCGCTGGAATATGGCGTGGTGATCACCGATGATACTGGCCGAATTCGTCAGTTCCTCGAAAAACCTAGTTGGGGCGAGGTTTTTTCCGATACCGTCAATACTGGAATTTATGTGATCGACCCCTGTGTGCTTGATGATATTCCGCTGGGCGAGCCGTTTGATTTCTCCAAAGATTTGTTTCCTGCCTTGTTGCGGCGCGGCGAATTGCTTCATGGCTATATCGCCGAGGGCTATTGGACGGACGTTGGCAACATCGAAGCCTATATGCGAGCGTGCTCGGATTATTTGATGGGCATGGTCAATTTGCCGCGCCTCGGCCATGATCGCGGCGATAATGTCTGGATCGAAGGTGAGGTTGAAATTGCCCCCGATGCCCAAATTCATGGGCCAGTCTTTTTTGGCCATGGGGTCAAGATCAAAGGCGGGGCGATGGTATTCGGGCCATCGGTCATCCGCGATTATACCATTATCGATTCACGTGCCACCATCGATCGTTCGATTATGTGGCGCAACTCGTATGTTGGCGAACGCGCCGAATTACGCGGGGCGATTGTTTGTAAGCAATGCAATATCAAAAGTCGCTCGTTGCTGTTCGAGGGCGTAGTGGTCGCCGATAGCACGATCATCAACGCTGGGGCGGTGATTCAGCCCAACGTTAAAATTTGGCCCTCGAAAGAAGTTGAAGAAGGCGCGACCGTTAGTGCCTCGATTATTTGGGGTGCGCAAGGGCGGCGGGTGCTGTTTGGGCGCTACGGCATTACGGGCTTGGTCAATATCGATCTTACGCCAGAATTTTGCGCCAAACTTGGGGCGGCCTATGGGGCAATTTTGCCCAAAAATACCACCGTCACCATGAATCGCGATGCTCACTATACCCCACGAATGCTCAAACGTGGCTTGATTGCCGGCATTCCATCGGCGGGGATTAATGTTTTGGATTTGCATTCGGTGCCAATTCCCACTGCCCGCTATTTGACCTATGCGCTGAATGCTGCGGGTGGTATGCATGTGCGGCTTTCGCCGTTCGATAATCGCGTGGTCGATATAAAATTCTTCGATCATCGCGGGCTTGATCTGGGCAGCGATATGGAGCGCAAGATCGAGAATACCTACTTCCGCGAAGATTATCGCCGCGTCTATCTCGATGAAATTGGCCGGATCACTGAAAACAGCGATTACAACTCGGTCTATATCGATAAATTCATGGAATCGCTTGACCCACATATTTTGCCCGAGCTAGAAGACCCGTGGAGTATCGTAATCGATTATGCTTCATCGAATGCTGCGCAAATTTTGGGTATCTTGCTACGGCGCTTGAATGTTGATTTAGTTGAACTCAATGCCCAAATCGATGAAGATCGTCTGTTCCAAACCGCCGATCAATTTAATGCTGGTATGCAACGACTGACTGCGATCGTGCCCGTGATGAATGCAGATATTGGAGTGCGGCTCGATTCGGGCGGCGAACGGATTTACGTTGTCGATGATACAGGCCATCGATTAACTGACATTGAATTGTTGGCGGCGGTTACCGCTTTGACCATGGAAGCCAACAAAGGTGGTACGGTGGCCGTGCCAGTCACCGCGCCGCGTTTATTCGATAAATTGGCCGAGCGCTATGGCGGGCGCATCCAGCGCACCAAAACCGCCTTGGGAGCGCTGATGCAACAAGCTGCCAAATGCAACGATTTATGTGTCTTGGGCGATGCAGCAGGCAGCCTGATTTTCCCATCGTTCTTTCCAGTTGCTGATGGTCTGTTTGCAATTGTTAAATTGATGGAATTACTGGCCCGCGCCAAAATTCCCCTCTCGGAGATTCGTCGTTCCTTGCCACGCTCAGCCATGGCTAACCACAAAGTGCCATGTCGCTGGGAATCCAAGGGCAAAGTTATGCGGATTCTCAACGAACAATATGCCGAGCGTGCTCAAGACAACATCGATGGGATCAAGATTGATCTTGGGCCGGAGTGGGTGTTGATTCTGCCCGACCCTGATGGCCCCTTCATTCATGTGATTGCCGAGGGAGTGAACGATGATCAAGCCCGCGTGCTAACCGAAAAATATGCTGGTTTGGTGATGGGGCTTCAGTAGAACAAAGAACATAGAGCATAGAAAAAGAACCAGGCATATGACTTGTATCAAGGTATAGATAGGTTATAGCTACTATGCTCTGTGTTCTATGCTCTTATTTTCGTTTTCTTGACGGAGACGGTATAATGCGCGATATGGAAGAGCGCATCACGTTAAAAGGCAGCCGTGACGGGCTGCGCTTGATTTTACACCCCACCGCAGCGTGGGCAGAAGTCCTTGAAGCCCTGCGCAAGCAACTAGCCCAAGGACCATCGTTTTATCATGGCGCAAAATTATTGATCGATGTTGGTGAGCGTTCGATCACCGATGTGGAGCTACAGGCGATCTTGGCGATCATGGCCGAACATGATATTGAGCCAGCCGCATTAATTACCATCGCACCAACCAATCGGACTACTGGTCGGCAGGCTGGCGTAGAAACCCGCCATCCCGACAGCCTACGGTCTACTCCTCCACCCGTCGTGCAAGGCGAAGGCTTATTTTTATGGCGCACCGTGCGTTCTGGTCAGGCAATTCGGCATCAAGGCCATATCGTTGTGGTCGGCGATGTCAATGCAGGAGCCGAAATTAGTGCTCACGGCAGTGTCATCATTTGGGGGCGCTTACGCGGCTCCGTCCATGCAGGTGTTGGCGGCAATCAACAGGCAATTGTCTGTGCGCTCGAATTGCGCCCAACCCTCTTGCGGATCGCCGATAACCTTGCCCGCACACCTGATAATCATCGCCCAACTGGCCCTGAACAAGCCAGCCTTGATGGCGACAACATTGTAGTAGTACCATGGGATGCCCCACGCCGCTAGTGGGTCTTTGAGGATCATGTATGGCACAAGTAATCACAATCACCTCTGGTAAAGGGGGGGTTGGCAAAACCACCACCACCGCCAATCTCGCCACATCGTTAGCAATGCAAGGCCAACGGGTTGTTGCAATTGATGCTGATATCGGTTTGCGCAATCTCGATGTGGTGATGGGCCTCGAAAATCGGATCGTCTATGATTTGGTCGATGTGGTTGAAGGCCGCTGTCGCACACGTCAAGCGCTCATTAAAGATAAGCGCTTTCCTGATAATTTGTTCTTGTTGCCAGCAGCCCAAACCCGCGATAAAGATGCGGTAACGCCTGACGATATGATCGCCCTTTGCAACGAGTTACGCCGCGAATTTGATTTTATTCTGATCGACTCGCCCGCTGGGATCGAGGGTGGCTTTAAAAATGCAATTGCACCCGCCGACCACATTTTGATCGTCACAACACCTGAAATGTCTGCTGTGCGCGATGCCGACCGGATTGTAGGGTTGGTCGAAGCGTATGAAAAAAGCAATCCAAAGCTCATTATTAACCGAATTAAAGCGCGGATGGTTGCTCGCGGCGACATGATGGATACGCCCGATGTGGTAGAAATTTTGGCAATCGACCTGGTTGGAATTGTGCCAGACGATGAAAGCATTGTGGTTTCAACCAACCGTGGTGAAGTTGCGGTGCTTGATCGTGAATCGATGGCAGGTAAGGCCTATAATAATATCGCCAATCGTTTACTTGGCCACGATATTCCCTTCCTTGTGCTTGATGAAAAACAAGGCTTATGGGCACAATTGGTCAATATGTTTCGTACCCGCCGCTAAAATGGCGCGGTTGAGCCATCTTTATCTTCCACATGGAGCGGATGTATGGGTCTTTTAGATAATCTTTTTGGTCGCAAGCAACAGAACAGTTCGTCGGTTGCAAAAGAGCGTTTATTGACGGTTTTAGTCCATGATCGCGTGCATCTCACGCCTCACGATATGGAAGAGATGAAACGTGAAATTATTGCCGTGATCGAGCGTTACGTTGAAGTAACCAACCCAGAGGCCATTGAAGTAACCTTGACCCGTGGCGAAGCTGCCGACCACCTCAAGGCCGATATTCCCCTTGGTCGCTCGCGTCAACAATAACGCACTGGCCATGTGGAGGAGATGTTATGCACGTTCAGCCAACTAGTCCGATTCGTTTCTCACCTCGCGCAAAGTTTGTAACAGTCCTTTCGATTGTTATTATTAGCCTGTACTTGGTCAACCAAGCTTGGCATATTATGATCCCCTTTATTTGGGCGATCATCACGGCCTATATTTTTAATCCAGTTGTTACCTGGATGCAACGGCGTACCAAAACCCCCCGCTTCTGGTGGGTGATTGTGCTGTATATCATTGGTTTTACGCTGTTAACTTTGCTTGTGAGTAACGTCGTGCCACTGATTACCTCGCAGATTAACGATTTGGCCCAAACCATTCCTATATGGCTTGATGATGCTAAAATCTATGTTGAGCAGCATCAAGCGTTGACCATTCGTGGGGTTGAAATTGTTAATCTGCGTGAAGCTGAACGCGAAATCTCGGGGGCAATTGCGGCGTTTGCCAAAGCCCTGCCTGGTATCGCCCCGCTGTTTCTGTTTGGGCTAGCCGAAGGCTTTATTTTGCTTTTGGTTTATTTCGTCGTAACGTTTTATTTATTGCTCCAAGCCGAAACCATCCCCAACAATTTCTATCGCTTAATTCCCGAACGCCATCGTGATGAAATTCGTCAATTGATTGGTTCGATCGATCGGGTGCTCTCAGCCTACATTCGCGGTCAGTTTTTGCTGATTATCATTATGTCGGTGTTGAGTTACATTGCCCTATCAATTTTGCAAGTCAAATATGCCTTGATTATCGCCATCGCCACCGGCTTCTTGGAAATTATCCCAATCATCGGGCCGTACATGGCCACCGCCATCGCCGCTTTGGTAGGCTTTTTCCAAGGCACAACCCCATTTGGCTGGGAGCCTTGGGTATTAGCGTTGGTAATTATTGCCGTCTATTTTGCCCTGCGCCAATTCGAAGATCACTTTATTATTCCAAATTTGGTCGGACATATCGTCAATGTGCATCCGGTCTTTGTGATCTTTGCAATTTTGGCGGGGGGAGCGGTAGCCGGCGGCTTAGGTTTACTCATATCGATCCCGATTGCCGCAGTTGCTCGCATCATTCTTTCATATCTGCATGGCAAGCTTGTCGATTCGCCCAACCCGCAGGCCGATTTGGTCGAACAAGAGGGCAAATTGCTTGAAAACCATATAGTGGCTGAGCGTCGCGAAAGTCGGCGCAACCGCCGCGAAGCCAAAAAACAGGTCGAAGGCAGCGATCTCAAACCCTAAACTTTAAATTTAACCAATGATTTAAGCCACAGGCCCAAACCTGTGGCTTTTTTGTATTGACAAAACGCCACATATTATGCTAAACATACATATATTATTAAACATATGTATATTGGAGAACATATGACATTTCCCCAAACCTTTGAACTAGCCACAACCGACAAACTAACGGGCCTTTTTACGCCTGATTACTTTCGCTTTTTGGTGCGCGAACAAGTGTTGCCAGCCATGCACGAACGGGTTGAACCCTTGAGCATGTTTGTGTTGGATATCGATTATTTTCTAGCCTTGAATACTGAATCAGGCCGTGAATGTGGCGATGCAGTGTTAGTTGCCGTGGCCCAAGTGCTCAAGCGGGTGTTGCCAGAGCAAGCAATGCTCTCGCGCTACAGTGGCGATGAGTTTGCCGGAGCGTTGCCTGAACTACGAATCGACGACGCATTTTCGTTGCTCGAAGAAGTGCGCCGTCAAGTGTTGGCAATTCAGCTTGATTGCCTTGGCGAAATTAAATTAAGCTGTTCGATCGGCTTGGCTGGCTATCCAGGCCATGGCCGCGATGAAGTTGAGTTGGTGCGTCAGGCCGACGAAGCGCTGTATCACGCCAAAACAACAGGCCGCAACAAAATTGCCCTGCCCGTCGCCGATAGCCGTATGATCACCAAAACCAGCTACTACACTGCCACCCAACTCGAACGTTTAGCCCAACTTGCCAAAGCCCTCAAACGCAACGAAGCTAGTTTGCTGCGCGAAGCGCTCGACGATGTGATCAAAAAATACAACGATCGCTTGAAATCCTAAACAAGGCTTGACACTTTGAAACATTTGTTCTATATTTTTTATGTAGATTGACGGATACGGGCCAGCAATGGCTATGGGTAACCGAGTTCATGAAAGGAATCGCACAATGTTTCAGTCGCTAGACCAACTTGAAACAGGCAGTTTATTTATTTTGACAGGGCAAGCAGGCGCAGGCAAATCGCACTTAGCCGCCAGCACCCGCCGCAGTGGCACGGTCTGGATTTTGGATACCGAGGGCGCTGCCAAGAATCTTTTGGGCAAACCTGGGGTGCACAAATCGATTCAAGCGGTGCAAACGCTCTCGCTGCAACAACTTTTGGCAGCCATGCAAGAGATTCAACGGCTTGGCAAAAGTGGCGATACAGTGGTGCTCGATTCAGTTTCTAAGGTGCTGCAAGCGATGCGTGCCCATGCACAACAACGGGCTGGCGCTGAAACCGACCGCAAAACCCAAATAGAGTTTGATGAATATGCCTCCTTCAATCGCAACCTGCAAGCGATTTATACTGGCCTGACCGAGCTAAAACAACATGGCTTTCATGTGATTATCATCGGCCACTTGGCCAAACAATATAGCGAACAAAGCGAAGATCGCAATCATGCTGATGTGGGCTTGCGGGTGCTGGCCGACGAACATATTACCTACGAGGCCGATGCAATTATTCTCGTCGAGCGTGATGGCGATCAACGCCAGATGCGACCAATTATCAAGCCACCGCGGCCTTTGCATCTCAAATTAGGCGCAAATTATCCCGCCAAACTTGCGACGCTCTACCCTGAACTGGCACTGGACGAGGCTTTTGGCAATAGTTCCGAGCGCACTGGCCGCCCCGTCGATGCTAGCGAAGCCGAACGGCGTTTCTTTGCCCGCTATGCCTCAGTCGTTGGCGGTAACAATTGGAACGCCGTCCAACGCTATCTTGGCCGCAAAGATAAAAAACCCAGCACAATCGAAGGCTGGATTAGCGCTGCCGAACAGGTGCGCCAAGCCCCAAACGACCAAGCCATGGCCGCCTAAAATGGCTAAAATCACAATCCCTCGTCCAGCAAGCAACTAGACGAGGGATTTGAACTAGAGTTTATTCTGAGGCCAGTTTCTGGCCGCTAACTGTAATTAATGGTTCATTGGGTTGGCAACCATTTCTCGTTCCCTCACCCCCAACCCCTCTCCCACTGCGGCGTTT
>NZ_DOPT01000023.1:0-5153 GCF_003512625.1 Herpetosiphon sp.
CGACCATTTTTTTGACAGCAGCGCCCAGCAGGCGATTGTTTCGCTAATCAACGGCGAGCTTCAGACAGTCCATGGCTAGCGCATGCTGGCCCCGTTTTGGCATAACACCTGGAAGGAAGAACGATGACGATCTCCATATCGGTCAAAGACTTGCGTAAATCGTATGGCAAAGACAGCGCCGTTTTGAAGGGGCTGTCGCTAGACCTCTACCAGGATGAGATCCTGGCATTGCTCGGCCCGAACGGCTCGGGCAAAACGACCCTGATCAAAATCCTCGCCACCCTGCTGACCAAGGACTCGGGCAAGGTGCATATCCTCGGCCAAGACCTGGACGACGACGAAAACGAAATCCGCCATCTCTTCGGCTACGTCGGCCAGGATACCGAGCGCTCGGCCTACTCGCGCCTGACCGTAGTCGAGAACCTGCAATTCTTCGGCGCCCTTCGCGGGCTTGACAAGCGACAGGTCAACGCCCAGATCGAGAAACTGGTCGAATACTTCGATTTTAAGTCCAACCTGAAAAAGTACTTTGGCTACTTGTCCGGCGGCCAAAAGCAAACTGTGGTGATTATGCGGGCGCTCCTGCACGATCCGGCCGTGATTTACCTCGACGAGCCGACCAAAGGCCTCGACCCGCTGATCGCCAAGAATATCCGCAGCTTTCTCAAGAAATATGTCAAGGAAGAACACAAAACCTTGCTGCTGACTTCGCACATTTTGTCCGAAGTCGACGAGCTATCGAGCCGGGTCGCGCTCATCCACGACGGCGTGATCGCGTCGGTCGGCACAGCGCAGGAGCTCAAGCAGGGGGTTGGCGTCGACGGCTTCATCGAATTGCAAAAACACTCGATCCCGCTGGGTGTCGTCGATAAAATCCTCCGCCTGCCGCCAGTTCTCAACAGCGACGATCAGGATAGCGAATGGGTGTCGTTTGGCATCAACAATATGGTCGATGCGATGGAAGGGATCATCCATATCTTGCGCGAGGAACAGATCCAGAGCCAGTTCCGCTACCGCAACGTCTCGCTCGAAGACGCCTTTGTGTATCGGATGGGCTTGCTGTCCGACGGGTTTGAAGCTTAAACAGGGGGAAGTATGATCTCGGAAACTCAAGTCACGCGTGATACTCACTATGTGAAATCCAGCAAATCGAAACCAATATCGTCGTGGAAGGTCTTCGTCGCCACCACGGTCAAGGATCTGCTCATCCAGTTTCGCTATCTGCCCAACCTCGTGGGCCGGCTTTTCGAACTGACGATTCGCATCGGCTTCTTCTATTTGCTCGCCAGCATCACGACCTACACCGTCGCCGGCTCGGTGCTAACCGGCCGCAGCCTGATCGTTTTTATGTTCGGCGGGTTGCTGCTGTTCGTCTACAGCAATACCTCTTTCACGGCGCCCATGAACGCCGTCAGCAACGACTTGCACAACGGCACCCTGGAATACCTGTACAGCAATCCGTCGTCGCGCTATGCCTATTTCCTGGGCAACGTGCTGTCCAGCGCGATCGTGAACCAGATTGTGTTTCTGCCACTGTACATCGTCCTGTTTTTCATCGCCGAGGCGACCGCCTTCAACATGCTTATGGTGTTGCTCGTCTGTCTGGCGGTGATGGGCGTGCTGATCTCGATCGGCATCATGATCGCCATGCTGGCGCTGATCTGGCGTCAGGTTGGGGCGTTTGTGCAAATCCTGGCCATCCTGTTTGAATTCGTGTCGGGAACCTACTTCCCACTTTCCGCCTATCCGCTGCCGCTCCAGTATGTGGCCTACGCGCTGCCCTATACCTGGGGCTATGACCTTATCCGCTACTACAGCCTGCAAAACAAGTGGCAGACGATCCTACCTCCGTGGATTGAGTGGTGCATCCTGGGCGCGTACGCCGTGGTTTTCATGGTGATCTCGCGAATCCTGCTGGTCAAGGCCGAGCGGCGTTCCAAGAAGCTTGGCTTACATTTCATCTAGGCGCTGGTTCCGGGACGAGGCGTTATTCGCGGCGCCTCGTCCCGGCCGGATGTTTGACTAGTCAATCGAAGGAGCGCACCATTGATCACTCTGGATTGTAAGCTCGCCGCGCGGACGCCCGAACGGCAACGCACGACGGTAGATGTTGGCGGCGTTCGCATCGGCGCGGAGGAAATTGTCGTCATCGCCGGCCCTTGCAGCGTGGAAAACGAGGAGCAAATTCTGGCGACGGCGCAGCATGTGCGCGCCGCGGGGGCGCACATGCTGCGCGGCGGCGCCTACAAGCCACGCACGTCGCCATACGCGTTCCGCGGCCTGGGCGAGGAAGGGCTTCAACTGTTGGCCAAAGCCCGCGAAGCAACCGACCTGCCGGTGGTCACTGAAGTGATGACGCCGGCCGATGTGGGATTGGTCGCCGAGTACGCCGATATGCTTCAGATTGGCGCGCGGAATATGCAGAACTTCCATCTATTGGAGGCCGTCGGCCGCATCCAGAAGCCGGTGTTGCTGAAACGCGGCATGTCGGGGACGATCCAGGAGTGGCTGCTTGCGGCGGAATATATCTTGAACTGTGGTAACCCCAATGTCGTCCTGTGCGAGCGGGGCATCCGCACCTTCGAACCCAGCCTGCGCAACACGCTCGACCTCGGCGCCTTGGCCTTCGCCAAGGAACTGAGCCATCTCCCGGTTATCGCCGACCCCAGCCATGGCGTGGGGCGTCGCAGCCTGGTCGGCCCGCTTGCCCTGGCCAGCCTCGCCGCCGGGGCCGACGGGCTGATCTTGGAGGTCCACCCACATCCCGAGCGCTCGGTTTCGGACTCCCAGCAGACCGTGGATTGCGCCGAATTCGCCGACATTATGCTGCGAGCGGACGCGGTGGCCTCTGCCGTGGGGCGCAGACTGCACCTGCCAGCGATCACGCCCGCCTACGCCGAGGCGGCGGATGTTCCTGCCTGACCTTGCCAGTGCGCCCGACCTAGGACGGCGACGCAGCGCTTGACCCGCTTGCGATTCTAGCAGCCCTAGGTATTGACGCACCCAGGACTATCCTACACGTATCGGGCAGTTCGGACACGGCCGTCTGGAATCGGCACCGGCCAGAGCTGGCAGGACTTGCGGGGTTTTCACCAAGATGAAGACGAGCGGTGCCGACGGGAATGAGCTGCTTTGCGGCTGGCCGGGGAAACTGGCCTGTCGGTGCCGCCGGTGCGGGGTCAGTCGGTCAGTCGGCGGCGGTCGGTCATGCTCTTGGACTGACTGGCGAGCAACTCGCTCAGCCAGGCCTGCCTGCGCCAGACCCTCGCGGGATGGCGCAGGGGCTTTGAGTTCGGCCAGACTCAGGCCCGCATGCACGCGATCACCGATTCCGCACCGGAACCGTCCGGCGGTGAATGGCTCGCTGACGCGGGCGCAAGCCACCAGCGGCTTCCGCTATAGCAGCCGTCGGAGTTAGTCGAGCTTACGCCAGCAGGGCGTGCGGGTTGGTCGCCATTGCATCCTTTGCCTGATACGGAATGCCAGTCTTCACCTGGGCCGCATGAAATGGCGGCGGCAGACGACCGTGCGTGCGGCGCGTCTGCCGCCCCGAATCACCTTAAACGCCAGTTCGTGTCACTTTCCGCCCTATACTGGGTCTTCCGCAATATCTGTGATGCTCACCTGTGCTAAAGTGATAAGGATGCTAATCTCCACTCTAGGATACCCATATGCCTTTAAACCCTTGTTAAATTGCCCTGTTTTCGGCTTGAAACCCCCACCATCCAGCACTGTCAAGTATAGCTCATCGCGCATTCCACCCAGACCGCCATCGTTTGCCTGACCTGCGCAACCACGACCTCGCGGCGGTACGGCCGGTATTGTCGGCGGGTACTCGATCTTCCTTGGATGACAATGCCAGTCCAGTTGGAACTTCATCTCCAGCGGTTTCGCTGTCCGAATCGGCGGTATCTGCGCCAAACCTTTGTTGAACCGCTGCCGACACTGGCACTACCCCATGCCCACCGAACCACCCGCTTGGCGCGGACGCAACAACGGTTCGCCTTAGCACTCGGTGGTGAAGCTGGCGTGTGGACGCTCAATCACCTAGGCATTACCACCAGCTCTGACACGCTCTTGCGCCTGATTCGCGCCTTCGAACCTGCGGTCGCCGAGGCTGTGACCCATGGTGGTATTGACGATTGGGCCTATCACAAACGCTACGGCGATTGACGCGTGGCTCCAAGCGCATCCCACCATCTAGGTCTTCAGCCGTGATCACTCCGACATTGGCATCACGGCCGCCACTGTGGGCGCACCCCAAGCCCAGCAGATCGCTGATCGCTTCCATCTGCTCACCAATCTGCGGGATGCGATCGTCCGGCTTGTGGAGCGGGAAGGGCCGGTACTTCGCCCAGCTGCCAAACAGGCCGGCGCAAGCGAGCGTGCCATAGTGACCGCTGTGGAGAACGCAGTGCACCGGCTATCGTGGGCTGCTGTGCGAACTCCAAACACAGCATGACTTTACCGACAGCTATTCCAGTCTGCGGCGGTTGATGAATCGACTGATCGATAAACGGCCGGGAACGGCGTAGCGTGATGTGCCGCTACTACCGCTGGCTCCCGCACCGTTCCGGCTGCGGTCGACGCAGCAAACGGCGTGGGCGTTGGTGTATCCAACATCGGTGGCCACAAAGGCCAAGACCGCCGAATCCGATCAGACCTCTATCGCCCAGATCGGTACGTGGAATCCTGCGATCCAGGCGGCCTATGGCCTGGCACAGCGGTTCGTGCGGCTCGTCCGCACGCGTGATGCGGCCGGATTGGATGCGTGGTTGGCAGACACGGAAGCCAGTGTCATCGGGTTCGCCAGCGGACTGCGGACTGATTATGCAGCAGTCGCCAATGCGCTCACGCAGCCCTACGGCAATAGTCCCATCGAAGCGCATATTCATCGACTAAAGCTGATTAACGGACGAGCGAACTTTGATTTGCTGGGCAAGCGTGTGCTGGCAATTTAATGGGCATCACAGGCGATTCGGGAGAGCCAGTATCGGGCGACGATTGACAACCTTCTCGTCGATGGTCGCGGTCACCCGTTATGTGCCTGTCTCACGCCCGGCAGACCCACGAAAGTACCGTGATGTGGCAGGTCGTCGTGCCCCAGCGACACGGTCGTCCGTGCGGACGACCGCTCCAACTGTCAGGTGATC
>NZ_DOPT01000023.1:5239-56305 GCF_003512625.1 Herpetosiphon sp.
GCCCGCCGTATCGTCCACTGGCTTCAGCAGTATGGGATTCGATCGGTGATTCCGCCACGCCGCCGATGCGGGATGCGCAAGGCTGGTCCGGTCGGCTATGACGCAGCGGCCTATCGTGCCCTCAATGTGGTCGAAGGCACCATTGTGTGCCTGAAAGAGTGCCGTTCGGTCGCCACGTGGTTTGAGAAACTGGCGCTGAACGATCGCGGATTCGTCCATCTGGCCATGATTCAACGCGTGGTTCGCATCCTGGCACCATCCACATCGCTATCCTGAATTATCAGATAGAGCCTACTTTTTGTTGAAACGAATCTGCAGGCACTATAAGATATTTAGCCACTTGGAAGGAAAACTCTCATACCTTACGAATAGTGCTACATATTGTCTCATTACTGGAGTGACTGACTTTGCAGTAAAGAATAAGAGTATGGTTGAGAAACATGTATTTCGTTCCCACAGAGTGGGCATATGAGGCTGTTGGTTTCCAACTTTATTTTTGGTGTGCGAGCTATTTTGTAGTAGTCGCCCATCGCCAGTTTCCAACTTTAGCGCATACAAGAACCGTGAAACTTAGCCGCTTTGAGCGTAAAATCGAATGTTTCCAGTTTCCAACTTTATTCCCCGTGCACATTAGCTTATTTCACCCCGCCAAAGGCGGCGAAACAACTATTTTTATGCAGAATATCCAGCTTTTGGAAGCCAACGCTCCGCAAAACGTCAATTTGCCAGAGTAATGGGCGCGGCGAATCTTCGATCTCGATATATTCAAATACTTGGTTGCGGTAAGCCTCATCGCGGAAATCGCTGAGATATTGACCATAGCGTTGCCACATCAAACTATGGACGGCCTCACTGGAATGCTCCACCAGATCGAAAATCCACAGCGAACCACCTGGACGCAAGGCGGCATAACATTGAGCAAAAACCGCCTGCCATTCAGCATCGTCGCGTAGGTGGTGAAATACCGCCGCTGCCACAATAATATCAACCTGCTCACTGCCCAACTCAAGCTGGCGGACATCGCCTTGTAAAGCAGTGACCTTGCCAGTTGTGGCTGCACCGACCCGTTGTTGCGCTCGCTCAAGCATTGACGAGCTCAAATCGATCAGCGTCACATCAAGGTTGGGTAATTCTTGCAAAACTCGTAGGCTGTAATTGCCAGCGCCGCAGCCAATATCCAAGACATGGCGAGCATTAGGAGTAGTGGCGGCAGCCGCTTGAGCAACCAACGTCATTGCTAAAGGGGCATCGACGGTCGCCGATTGGCCAGTTTCCAAATTGGAAAAACGCTCAACATCAGCATCGAAGCGGGCACGAATGGTTTCAACCGTTGATTTGGCCATGGGGAACATCCTCAAACCACAAATAAGCGTCAATCGCGCTATTTTAGCAGGTTTGAGTAATTTTGTACTGATCAATATAAGACAGATTTAGTGCTCTTTTGGTTGGTTGAGTTTTAGTATTTTCAATTCCCGACCCAACCTCGCTGCATGGTTTCGTTGCTCAATCAATCCTTAATCGATGGTGGTCAGTTTGATTGGTAATGCTGGAGCAGGCTTGCCGCGTACACGCCGAATTGCTTCTTTGAGTGCGCCCAGCAACAAGCGTGGTGGCGAAAGTAGGCTGATGCTCAAGCCATTGCGGCCATCGGTGGCCTTCGATGCAAGCCAAACCGCTTTTTGCGCCGGCACACTAGGCGGATTGCCCCACATGCGCAAAATGGTACTGAGGGCTTCAAGTTTGGACTCGTAGCCCGCCATCACTTGCACATCGGTCAGCATATCGGTGGTCATCAAGCCTGGGTTAAAGCCCAAAATTTCGATGCCTTGGTTACGATGTTCTTTGGCGAGGGCCAAGGTAAAGTTGCGCACCCAGCTTTTGCTAGCGCCATAGGCGGTTTGAAACGGCACAGGCCCAGTATCACCACGCCCAAACAGATTGATCAATTTGCCATGGCCTTGTTGTTGGAAATATTTGAGTGCAGTAATTGAGCCATGGTACGTGCCAAAAATATTGGTGTCGATCACACGCCGATAATCGCGGGGATGAATTGCCACAGTCGCGCCATAAGGCCCAGCCACGCCAGCATTGTTGACCCAGACATCGAGTTTGCCAAACTGGGCGATAGTTTGATCGCGCAAGGCTTCGATTGCTGCCAAATCGCCAACATCGCAAGTTGTTGCCAGCACATGGCTCGATTGGCGTTTGAGTTGAGCAAGGGCTTGTTCAAGGCTAGCTTGATCGCGGCCAGCGATCACAACTTTGGCTCCTTGGCTGAGCATTGCTTCGGCCATCGCCAAGCCCAAGCCACGGCTGCCACCAGTAATGACAATTACTTTATCGAGCAATTTCATCGGCTACTCCTAAAAATGCCTGAAGCTGGGCCAATTCGCCCAAATTTTCGAGCAGCAAATCGGGCTGGTGCTCAGAAAGTTGTTCGCGGCTGAACTTACCACTTGCCACGGCAACCGAGCATGCTCCAGCAATTTTGGCGCAAGCAATATCAAACGGCGTATCGCCAATTACCACTACATCATCAAACGTGCCATGCCAACCAGCAGCTTGCGCTCGTTGCAATGCGACGGGCACTAAATCGTTGCGAATATGGCTATCCGAGCCGAATGCGCCCCATTCCCAACGAAAATGGCGGCTTAGATCAACAGCATCGAGTTTGATTTTAGCGGTACGTTGCAAATTGCCTGTTAGCAAGGATTGAATCGTATGGGGTTGTAAGTGGCTCAAGGCCGAATGAACACCATGTAAAATTGTGGTTTCGCGTTGCAGATATTCAAAACGAGCTTGTAATTCGCCTTCATACACGGCGTAAAATTGCTCAAGCCGCTCGAGAATTGCTGCCTCTTCCCATGAATGGAGTGTCTCACGAACGATCAGGCCATCAGTTTTGCCAGCGGTTGAGCTAAGCGGCAGATCAACTTCGTATACACGCTGAAACGCAGCCTTGAAAGCTTCAAGACTGCGCCCATGTGACCGAATCAGGGTTCCATCAATATCCCAAAGCAGCAATTTCATTGTTCGGTTGGTTCCCCATTGACAAGGTCGGCCAGCGGCTGTACCAATTCGCCAAGGCTGCGGAATTGTGGCCCTAACTCAGTATCTTTGAGTGGAATATTGACTGGTACAGTTAAACTGACGGGCACTGAGGCTTGCAGCGGAATTGTCAGGCTCAAATAGACTGGCAATTCCAAGCCTTCGGGCAAATTCAAGGCCACGCTGGCTTTGAGGTAGCCAACGCCAGGCAGGGTGATATCGGCAGGCACTTGCAACGGCACAGCTTGAGTTATCCGCACATTGGTATTTTGGCTGACAGGCACTTGTAAGGTGATCGGCAACTGCTCGTTGAGTGGCACACTAGCTTTAATCGTGGCATTGCTTAGCCCATCAATGGTATCAGTTAATTTAGCGATCGTTGGTTTGAGCGGCGCGAGGCCTGTTTTATAGCCAAATAGCGCAATTGCCAAAACGACTAAACCAATAATTAACACAACATTGAGGATAAAGGAGGTCATGATCATAAACTTGTACGAGCGATCGATATCAACTCGTTCAACAGCAGTTGTTTTGGTCGAATCGGTGGATTTGCGGTTGCGATTGGCCACGTCAACCTCCTTGCAGTGCCTCGAAGGGGAAAATTCATCAGCAGTATACCACAGCCAATCGTTGCTTGTCATGATGATTAAACTTGACTCCCTCACCCCACCCCCTCTCCCACTGCGGCGGGCGAGGGGCGCATTCCAGGTTTCCCCCTCGCTCGCTCGGCGGGAGAGGGGGTGAGGGCACGCCAATCGACGGCGCATCCCCAACCATTATTAAACCTACCCTTGAAAGTTAGGGGTGAGGAAACTTATTTATAGCTTTTGATCCTGAAACGATGCGCTATGCTACAATGCGCGTTGGTAAACAAGCAAGCCCATGCGTGAGGATGTGATTATGGCCCTCCATGAATTGACAATTGCCGAGGCCCGCGCCCAATTAGATCGCGGTGAGATTACCTCGGTGCAACTGACCGAGGCTCTGCTGGAACGCATCGCCGCGTTAGAGCCAACCCTGCATTCGTTTTTAACTCAAACGCCCGATTTGGCCCTGCAACAAGCGCAAGCCGCCGACGAGCGCATCAAGGCTGGCAACGCCACGAGCTTAACTGGTATTCCCTTGGGCATTAAAGATGTGATTGTCACCAAAGATGTGCGCACTACCTGCGGCTCGAAAGTGCTGGAAAATTGGGTTCCGCCCTACGATGCCACCGTCGTGAGCAAACTCAACGAGGCTGGCACGGTAACCCTCGGCAAGCTTAATATGGATGAGTTTGCCATGGGTTCATCCAATGAAAATAGTGCGTTTGGCGGTACACGCAACCCATGGGATACCGAACGTGTGCCTGGTGGCTCGTCGGGTGGTTCGGCGGCGGCGGTTGCTGCTGGCCAAGCTTTTGGCACATTGGGCACCGATACTGGTGGTTCAATTCGCCAACCTGCCGCGTTGTGTGGCATCGTTGGTTTGAAGCCAACCTACGGGCGGGTTTCACGCTATGGTTTGGTAGCCTTTGCCTCATCACTCGATCAATGTGGGCCGTTCGCCCGCACGGTTGAAGATGTGGCCTTGTTGCTCGAAACGATTGCTGGTCATGATCCCAAAGATTCAACCAGCGCCAATTTGCCAGTACCCGACTATCGTGCTAGCCTCACTGGCGATATTCGCGGCCTCAAAGTTGGCGTGCCCAGCGAATATTTCGTCGATGGTATGGAGCCTGGGGTTGAAAAAGCCGTGCGCACGGCGATCGAGCAGATTAAAGATTTAGGTGCTGAAATTGTTGAGGTTTCGCTGCCCCACACCAAATATGCCTTGCCCGTCTATTACATCATTGCGCCAGCCGAATGTAGCACCAACTTGGCTCGCTTCGATGGTGTGCGCTATGGCGTGCGATTAGAAGGCAATGGGCTGTTCGATGAAATTGAATCGACGCGTGGCCAATTGTTTGGCGCGGAAGTGCGCCGCCGGATTATGCTTGGAACGTATGCACTCTCATCGGGCTATTACGATGCCTACTATCGCCGCGCCCAACAAGTACGAACCTTGATTCGCCGCGACTTCCAAGAAGTTTGGAGCAAAGTCGATCTATTGGCAGCACCAACCTCGCCCAGCGTGGCCTTCAAAATTGGCGAAAAAGCTGATGATCCAGTAGCGATGTATCTCTCGGATGTGTGTACATTGCCGATTAACTTAGCGGGTGTGCCTGGTTTGGTTGTACCCTGTGGCTTCAGCGACAATTTGCCAACAGGCCTGCAATTAATTGGCAAGCCATTCGATGAAGCGACCTTGCTGCGCGTCGGCCATGCCTACGAGCAAAATAACAGCTGGCACAAACAACATCCTAATTTGTAGCCAAACGTTTCGTAACCACGAAGAACGCGAAGATCACTAAGTAACGATCCTTCACGCTCTTCGTGGTTAAATTTCATCCCTCATCCTTCATCCCTCATACTTTCCTTGGGCTATTGCAATCTCCGAGCGCCGCCGCTACCATTGAACTACGAAAGCATCTAGTAGGGAGCCAACGGCATGACCAGTTATAGCATCACTGGGCGGGTGGTTCGGACGATTGATCTTGCGCCGCTTGCCAACATTAGCGTGCGGTTTATCTCACAAGCAGGCTATCTGAGCAATGTGGCCAATCGCAGCCTTTTGCCAGCAGGCCAGGTCGATTGGACGCGCTCGCTGACAGGGTTTAGTGGCACGCGCTGGGAATGTTGGGAGCAGCAGATCAACAGCAAAGTAGCAATTGCTTGGGGCGATTTTCGCGATGGTGCGCTGATCTACAACCCACATTTGAGCGATGATGGACGGGTGTTTCATAGCGATAAAACCTATTTGATGCCCGAAGTTTCGCCAGCCCAAGAAGTGAGCTGGACGCGCCAAATCACTGGGTTTGCTGGCTCGCGTTGGGATTGCTGGGTACAATATATCGATAAGCGTGTGCCAATTAGCTGGGAATCGTTTCGAGATAATGCTTTGATTCATAATCCCCAACTGGCGGCTGATGGACGTTTATTCCAAACCGCCAAAACCTATCTGATTCCCGATGTCGCGCCAGTGGCCCGTGCTGCCTGCGAAGTCAAAACCGATGCTCAAGGCAATTATCGCTTTGACAATATTGGAGCAGGCGCGGTTGGCTTGCTCGAAGTCAATGTGGCTGGTTATACGCCTGTTCGCGTGCCAGTAATTGTCAACAATACAATTAATCAACCGATCAATGTGCGCGGTGGTGGCAGCGGTGTGCGTTCGGCTCACCCTAGCTATAATGCTTTACATCCCAAAGTGCGGGCGATTATTGATCAAGCCTTGTTTATGCTGGGCGATGAAAAAACCGTCTACGATGCGCTGCCCACGAATTTGCAACAAATGTGTTATGGAGCGCAATTCGCCAGCAATCCCAATCATCAATACTACAAAGATATTGTTTGTGCCGATTTGGTGAGCATTTGTTTGGCCGCAGCAGGCTTTAATGTCAATTGGAACAGCGGAGCCAATCCCCATATGGCCCAGCATTATGCACCCGGCCCCGCCACCCTGCAAGAAATTACCGATGCCAACGATTGGCAACCAGGCGATGTGTTGGTATTTGGCAATAATGGCGCGGCGCGAGCTGGCCATGTGACGTTGTATGTTGGCCCTTTCCAAGGCACCGATCGTTCAGGCACAAACTATTCGTTGAGCGCCAATTTCGATGTGGTTGAGGCCAGCATGAACTTTGACCTTGCCAATGGCCAGCGTTGGGGCTTGGGCAACATCGCCACCACCCGCCAACAATGTTTACAAGGCAAACGTGGCTATCAATGGGTCAAGCGGGTGCGTTTGAAAGAAGTCGCAGCATTAATCTAATATTGCTGCGCTCAAATGAAGTGACGATCTGCAACCGATTGCTGATTCGCAGGTGGGCTAAACTGCGCTACAATGGGGCATATCGTCATTTCTCAATGTGGAGGAAAGACCCTCATGGAACGACCAATTCGGGTGTTAGTGGCCAAACCAGGGCTTGATGGCCACGACCGTGGCGCAAAAGTGATCGCCCGTGCCTTGCGTGATGCAGGCATGGAAGTTATTTATACTGGGTTGCAACAAACCCCCCAAATGATCGTTGAAGCCGCCTTGCAAGAAGACGTTGATTGCATCGGCTTGTCGATTCTCTCAGGGGCGCATATGACCTTGCTGCCCAAAATCACCACCATGCTGCGCGAAAACGATGGCGCGGATATTTTGGTTGTAGCTGGCGGCATTATCTCCGATGAAGATGCAGCAATCTTGCGCAACGATCATGGGATTGCGGGGATTTTCGGGCCTGGCTCTTCGACCCATGCAATTATCGATTTTATTCGTGAGCATGTTGAGCGTAGCTCGGTAGAAGGGTAGGTTGGGCGTGGAACTTGTAGCAAAGGCTCGTGCTGGCAATCGCCGTGCACTGGCCCGCTTGATAACCTTGGTTGAAGCTGGCGATGCCCAAGCCCAAACGGCTTTGGCGGCGCTCTACCCCTACACTGGCCATGCTCATATTGTTGGGGTAACTGGCGCACCTGGCACTGGCAAATCGACCTTGGTAACCCAAATGGCCTTGCATTGGCGTAGCCTTGGGCGCACGGTCGCCGTGTTGGCAGTTGACCCAACCTCGCCATTTAGTGGTGGCGCAATTTTAGGCGATCGGATTCGCATGCAAGCGTTGGGCGGCGACAGCGGCTGTTATATTCGTTCGATGGCGAGCCGTGGCAGCCTTGGCGGTTTGTCGCGGGCCACTGGCGATGCGGTCAAAGCGCTCGATGCAGCAGGTTTTGACATTGTGATTGTTGAAACTGTGGGGGCTGGTCAGGCCGAGGTCGAAATTGCCCGCGAAGCCCATACTGTGGTGGTGGTTGAAGTGCCAGGTATGGGCGATGATATTCAGGCGATCAAGGCTGGCATTTTGGAAATTGCCGATGTGTTTGTGGTCAATAAAGCTGATCGCGAGGGCGTTGAGCGCACAGTTCGGCAATTGCAGATGATGCTGCATCTTGGCAGTGGCGAGCACCGTGATGGCTGGGAGCCACCGATTGTCCAGACTGTTTCCAACACTGGCAAGAATATCGCCGAGGCGGCTGCGGCGGTCGAACGGCATCTCGCCCACCTCAAAAGCAACAATTTGCTCGAATTGCGCGAACGCGAGCGGATTGAGCGCGAGTGGAAAGTGATTATGCGTGAAACGTTGTTGCGCCAATTGCTGCAACGACTTGAGCCGCACGTCCATGAACAGCTACTCAAACAGATGAGCGAGCGCCAACTCGACCCATATGCCGCCGCCAATCAAGCGATTGAAAGCGTTTTGGAATTCCCGCAATCGGCAACTCCATCCGGGCAAAGCTAGGAGTAGCAGGATCAAGCTTTGGCGGTTGGCAATGGATTAACATGCCCTCACCCCCTCTCCCGCACAGCAGGCGAGGGGGAAACTCCCAATAACCCATCTCCAATCCCTATGTTCTTCATCCCTCATAATTCATCCTTCATCCTTATCTAGGATTGACACTACCCAAGCTGCCAACTATAATCGAGCAGTCCTTTAAATGCGGTCCGGCGAGGCTGCGAAGGCGTGTAGCTCAATAGCAATTTTTTGCCCATTTTCGCTCATGCCCTAGGTCGGATCGTCGGCTTAGGGTTTGTTGTTTCTCCGAGGTTGTATGGCACACACCGACTACTCTGTTGATATCGTAATTCCGGTATTGAATGAAGAGCAGCAGCTAGAGCAAAGCGTCGTAGCCCTTCGCGATTTTTTGCAGGCCTCGTGTCCTTATCGTTGGCGCATCGTTGTCGCCGATAATGGCTCAACCGACCGCACGCCCCAAATTTGCCACGATCTGCGCAGTCGTTTTCCAGGCGAGGTCGATTTTGAGCGCTTGGAGCAACGTGGGCGAGGGCGGGCGTTGCGCACTGCTTGGCTCAAAAGTTCAGCCGATATTTTGTGTTATATGGATGTCGATCTTTCGACCAATCTCCGTGCGTTGCCACCATTGCTCGCCGCATTAATTCACAGCGATTATAGCCTGGGCACTGGCTCACGCTTGATGCACGGGGCAATTGTTACGCGCCAATGGAAGCGCGAAATGATTTCCCGCGCCTACAATTTGTTGATTCGCGTGCTATTTTGGCATCGTTTTCGCGATGCTCAATGTGGCTTCAAAGCAATTACCCGTCAAGCGGCCCAAGAACTCATCCCAATGGTGCGCGATAACGAATGGTTTTTTGATACTGAATTATTGCTCAAAGCTGAACGGCGCGGTTATCGTATTTTTGAAGTGCCCGTTGAATGGATCGAAGACTTGGGCACAACGGTCAAAATTGTTAAAACCGCTTGGCAAGATATTAAAGGCTTGGTACGGGTTCGCTTGGGCGGCTAAATCATTCATTAGCCCTAGGTCGCTGTGTGGTAGCGCCGCCAGCCAATCGGGGCTACAATAGACAATACGCTATTGCTGGCAGGAGCAAAGATCCTATGACACCCAAACAGTTGATGAATGACGAGGAAATTCGCCGCGCCCTCAAACGTATCGCCCATGAGATCGTTGAGCGCAACGCTGGAGCTAATTTGGTTTCGCTGGTGGGGATTCATCGGCGGGGTGTGCCCTTGGCTCGCCGCTTAGCCGCGATGATCGCCGAAACCGAGCATGTGCAGGTGCCAGTTGGCGAGCTTGATATCGGCCTCTATCGCGACGATTTACATTCGCGTGGGCCAGCCCCAATCTTGGGCCGCACAATTTTGCCCGAATTAGGCAAACGGGTGGTAGTGTTGGTCGATGATGTGCTCTACACTGGCCGCACCATTCGCGCAGCATTAAATGAGTTGAGCGATTGGGGTCGCCCAAGTGCCATCCAATTGGCCGTACTGGTCGATCGCGGTCATCGCGAGTTGCCAATTCGCGCCGATTTTGTCGGCAAAAATATTCCAACCGCCAAAAATGAGCGGGTTGATGTCCAACTCAGTGAAATTGATGCAGCCCAAGATAGTGTTGTAATTGTGCAGGAGGACTGATGGGGCGAAGCGGGCAAGCACGACGACGGCGACGGACATCACGCTTTTTGGAGCAAGTTGGGTCACGGCGCAAACGAGCAGCGGTGGCACCATTGCAACTTGATGGCCGCGAAGAAACTGCTGCGTTGTTGGCGACCCTTGATGAACTTGCACCATTGTTAGGTGAGCAGAGAATTATGGTTGAAGATGAAGAACTAGCCAATTTATTGAGCCGCTGTACGATTGACCTTCGCGCTCGCGCTGAACGCGATGAGTTGCGTCCAGCCTTTTTGCGCGACGAGGATTTGCTGGCAGTCCAGCAATTGCTCACCTCGATGGATCATGTGAATCCAATTATTTTGGGCAAGGCGCGTTCGGGCAAAACCGCCTTGGTGCATGAATTGGTGCGGCGTTTGGTTAAAACTCCCGAAAATATGCCCGAAAAACTGCGCGATTTGCCGATGTATGAGATGACTCCAGCCTCATTATTGGCTGGCTTGCAATTTGGCGAGGGCTGGCGAGCCAATCTCTCAACCTTGTTTGGCAAATTGGCTGAACATGGCGCGGTATTGTTATTTATTCGCGATATTCACGCCGCAGTTGGGGCGGGGGTTAAGCGTGGTGATGATGATGATGATGATTTGGCCGCCGCGCTTGAGTCAAATTTACACAATGGCAAATTGAAAATTATCGCCGAAGCGCGGCCAGATCGTTGGCAGGCCATCGCTGCTGATCGCGAATCATTTGCCGATTTGTTTACCTCGATTCAATTGGCGATTCCCAAGCCTGAGCAGGTTGCCGAAATTGTCCAGCATGTGGCTGAACGTCATCGCCAACGCGCCAATATTGAGGCTACCAGTCAAGCGACTGCGATTGATATTGCAGGCCGCTTTATTCTGAACCAAGCCTTTCCTGGCAAGGCGATTGAATTGCTGGAAGATTCGCTGCTCTTAGCTGAACGCCAGCACGAGCCAGAAGTTTTGCCGCGCCATGTGGTTGAATGTTTTGGCAATCGCACTGGCCTAACTAAATTATTGCTTGATGAAAATGAGCGCTTTGATGAAATTGCCTTGCGCCGTTCATTCAGCGAACGAGTGCTCGGCCAAGATCCCTCAGTAATTGCCATGGTCCAAAAATTGGCCTTGCTCAAAGCTCGCCTACACGATCCGGCGCGGCCAATGGGTGTCTACTTTTTCCTTGGGCCAACGGGCGTAGGCAAAACTGAGCTAGCCAAAACTTTAGCCTCAACCTTGTTTGGCAGCGAAGAACGCTTTGTACGCTTCAACATGGCCGATTACAGCGGCGAATACGATTTTGCCCAATTATTTGGCCGTACTTGGGGCGATAGCGATGCTGAACGCCGTGGCAAGCTGACCATGGCGCTGATCAATTTGCCCTTTGCGGTGCTATTGCTTGATGAATTTGAAAAAGCCCATCGCTCAATTTTCAATCGCTTTCTGCAATTGTTCGATGAAGGTATTTTGGTCAATGCGATGGGCGAGGAAATCAATCTTCGTAACACGATCATCATTATGACCAGTAATTTTGGCGCGACGATTGTGCAAGGTGAGACTTGGGGCTTTGCCGCCCGCGAAGGTATCGAAGCGGTTGAACGGCGCGTGTTACGCGAAACTGAAGAATTTTTCTCGCCCGAATTTATCAATCGGCTTGATGGAGTGATTTTCTTCAAGCCGCTTTCGCAGAGCGATATGCGCAAAATTGCCGCTCGCGAAATGCGCAAATTATTTGAGCGTGAAGGCTTGGTGCGGCGCAACGTGCAGGTTGAGCTTGATGATGCTGTGCTCGATATTTTGCTCAAACATGGTTATAGCATCCGTTATGGCGCACGCTATCTCAAGCGCCAAATCGAAAAGATGGTCACCTATCCTTTGGCTTCGGCCTTGCTGACGCGGCCTGAGCAAACCAATGGCTTGTTGCGCTTATACGTGGCACGCGAGCAAATCAAGGCTTCGTGGGTGGCAAATGATGATGATGAGCCGCTGCTACCATCGCCTGAGGAGCAAGCGCTGCAATTGCCCCAAACGATCGAAGAAGCAGCGCAGTTTATCGAGCAACTGCATAATCGGCTCAAGCATCTGATCAAGCAATTGAATGTGGTTGAGGCCCGCGAACGCCAAACTGAACTAATGGACGAAATGTCCAGTCCCAGCTTTTGGGATGATCATGAACAAGCGCAGTTTTTGCTGACAGAATTGAGCAATGTGGCGCGACGCGTTGGCCGCTGCGACGATCTGCGGCGTTTATATGACGATGCCGACCAACTATTGCAACGGATTCGCGAGCGCAACGAGCGGCGTTTGTTCCCCGAACTGATGCGCATGGCCAAGCGGCTTGAGCGCGATTTACGCTTTGCCGAACTGGAAATGCTGTTCAGTAACCCCGAAGATTGGCACGATGCTTATATCATTTTGGAGAGCGACCAAGCAGGCTTGCGCTGGGTTCGCAACTTGGCCAACGCCTACTTAGAATGGTCGCTAGGCAAGCGCTTTGAAGCCAAAGTGATCGACGAAACACCCGCCGAAGATAATCTGATTCGCGTGACCTTGCAGATTAGTGGTTCTGGCGCGTTTGGTTTATTGCGCAGCGAAGCAGGCACCCATCGCATCTCAGAAACTGGCGGCGAGCCACGGCTCAAAACCGTGACCCAAGTGCAGATAACGGTATTGCCTGTGCCAACCGAGGATACGCCAGCCCCGGCCAGCAGCGACATTGAAATGGCGGTGATGAATACCCGCGCCGATGGCTATTTCTTGCGCAAATTGCGGGTAACTGGACGGGCAATCCATCGCTATTCTGGCGCAGCCGCCTTTGCATGTGCTGGCAGCGAACGAGCCGTGCGCGAAATGTTGCTGAGCATC
Source organism: Herpetosiphon sp. (assembly GCF_003512625.1). Taxonomy (NCBI): domain Bacteria; kingdom Bacillati; phylum Chloroflexota; class Chloroflexia; order Herpetosiphonales; family Herpetosiphonaceae; genus Herpetosiphon; species Herpetosiphon sp. Next base: position 18,164 of record NZ_DOPT01000023.1, read on the forward strand.
TTGTTGGGGCGCTTGGCAATGAAACAGCTTGATGATTTTATTCAGCCCAGCGACGATGCTTGGGGTTCGGTGGTGCGCAGCTATCACTTGGGCAAGCGCTCAACGATCAAAGACCCGCGCACCGAAATCGTCCATACCAATCCCAAAGCAGCCCTTGCTGGCGAGCTTGATCTCTTTATTGAAGCGGCGTTACGTTGGCGAGCAGCCTTGCCAGCCCGTCGCTAAACCGTCAAGGCGCTTAGGCCACAACCTAAGCGCTTTTGTTTATTAGTTGCTACTTGCTATAGATGGAGAATTTTTATGAGTTCGCCAACCACTACACCGCGCCGTCGGCATGTGCTTGATCTTGATGATTGGAGTGCTGATGAGTTACGCACACTTTTGACCATCGCCACCCAGATGAAGGATGTGCTGGAGCGTCCGGTTAAGCAAGTGCCAACGTTGCGCGGCAAAATTGTGGTCAATATGTTTTGGGAAGATAGCACCCGCACTCGTTCGTCATTTGAGCTAGCGGCCAAAGCGCTCTCGGCCAACGTGCTCAGCCTCGGAGCCAAAGATACCAGCGTCAAAAAAGGCGAATCATTGGTCGATACGGTGCGCACGGTGCAAGCCTTGGGAGCCGATTATATTGTGATGCGCCATGGCCAAAGTGGCTCGCCCTATCTGGTGGCGCAGCATTTCCGTGGCTCGGTGATTAATGGTGGCGATGGTCGGCATGCCCATCCATCGCAAGCCCTGCTCGACCTATTCACGATGCACGAACGGCTAGGTGAGTTGGCCGACAAAAAAGTCGTGATTGTTGGTGATATTTTGCATAGCCGCGTGGCTCGCTCCAATTTGTGGGCGTTGACGACGATGGGCGCAAAAGTCGTGGTTTGTGGCCCACCAACCTTGATCGGCCCAGCCAAATATTGGCAAAGCACATGGCCCAATGTTGAAATTTCGCATAGCCTTGATCAAGCTGCTGAGGGTGCTGATGTGCTGATGGCCTTGCGTTTGCAACACGAACGCATGGAAGGTGGTTTGTTGCCATCATTGCGCGAATATAGCCGCCGCTTTGGCCTGAATGCTACCCGCGTCGCCAGCGCCAACTCCAACGTGATTGTGATGCACCCCGGCCCGATGAACGAAGGCGTGGAGATTATGCCCGATGTAGCAACTGGCCCACACTCAGTAATTGAAACCCAAATTACCAATGGCGTAGCCATGCGCATGGCCTTGTTCTACTACCTTGCCACTGGTAGCGAACAGGTGTAGATCCGATCCATCATCAGGATTGTGGCCCCTCGCCCATACGAGTGAGCGAGGGGCTTTTTGCGCTGAACCAGAGGCGAAGGCCACGAATTAACGTTGGACTATTGGGATAAACAGTTGGTCGATTGGCAAGAATGGGATTGGCTCCTCAAAGATTGGCCGTGGTTGTTTACTGGTGATCGTTTCAAAGTTGCGACCTGCTGGCGGATTAGGTATCGCCGTAAACAGATAGCGACCAGCCTCACTACTACTTACTTGCACGATGTATTCGCCAGCTAGCGGTGTAGGATTATAGCTAATTTGATCCAATCCAAGGCTGGTTGATTGTTGAGTTGGTGCAGTCCAGATATATGGTTCCCATGCGTGCAAATTGCTATTGCCAAACTGGCTTTGTAAACGAAAGGCTTGGGCTTGGTCGCGCTTGAGGCTAAATCGATAGATATGTTTTTGGTTTTGGCTGATCGTTGCGGGCAACGGCGCATAATTTAGCCGCACAATGGCCGGAATCAAGCTATAGCCATTGCTCGAATAGCCCCAAACATACAAGACCACCGCACCAGGATCTAAGCCTGCTACGCTTAATTGCACTGTTGGTAAAGTTGGTTGATTGATCGTGGTAGTAGCCCGCAACACTGGCGTTTGCAAGCGCGGGTTGGCAGCATTGCCCTGATATTGATAGGCTTGGATAATCACCCTTGAAACTGGTGTACCGCTGCCCGCTTGCTGCTGAACATTCAGCGTAACGGTTGGGCTATTGGATAATTGCAGATTGTTCGAGGTCTTGACAATAAGCATTGGGCGACGCGGCACGGTTGGCGCAATATTCAGCGAGCGGGTAAGCACATTATTATTTTCGTTGCTTTCTTGCACATGCTGGCCGCCATCGCCAACGACCCGCAAGCTATAAACTCCAGCAGTCGTTGGTTGCCAAATTTTTTGCGCATAGATTCGTTGGCTACCAGCCTCAAGTTTGGTCAACATCAAACTATCAGTAAATACGACTGTACCATTCAAGACAACCTCAAAGCAGAGATCGCTACGTTGCACTGCGCGAGTGACATTCAGCATAACACTCAAACGAATCGATTCATTGACCGCCAAGTTGCTATCGGCAGGGTTAAATTGGCTTAGGCTGATGTCGGCGCGAGGAGTCGATTGATCGCGGGCAGCAGGTAAGCTCGGCGTACACAACGCTGTTTGTACCTCAATATCACGCCAATATTCCTGAAACACTTCATCCCAGCCGTTGCGATGGGTCACATCGGCTAAAAATGCTAACGGATGCGGATTATCTGGCTGGGTGTCGTCATCGTGATACCAATGGGCCTGCCAGCTTAATTCGGTTGCTCCCGCCACCGAGAGGCCTTGCAAATCGGCATATAAACTCAAGCCAGCGGCATCATCATCAAGCCCAAGTGGATTCAGTCCATCAAAAATCCATTGGGTTGGAGTTGGGTCGAACCACGGAAAATCGTTATCCGCCAAGCGATAAACCACGACCATCGGATTACCGCTATTATTGCGAATCCGATCGCGGGTTTGGGCGGCAAAGCTAGCAACTTGCGGATTGAGATTGGCGAAACTTTGACTCAAACCATGAGCAAAACTGCGCAAATCGACCAAGCCATCGGGCGCATTCAGCTCCCAATCGCTTGGCTCACAATAGGTCAGATCGTATTTTCGGCTCTCAAGGTAGGCATTAAACAAGGCTGTGCGGGTAACTTCGCGCTGGCTGGGATTGAGCAAATTGGTATAGATGGCGTTCGAAGCACTATCCCACGTGGTTTTGAGATTATTTAATTGATCGGCATCGATCACGCTTAAAATCCGTGGATGATCGCTGCTTGGCAGTTGATTATGGTAGCTATCGAGAATATGTCGGGCCATTTGTAGCGGGTTGGGGTTGCTGTTCAAGCCAAGCAAGGCATTACCGGGCATGGTTGGGTCGAAAAAGGCATAGTTGGGCGAGGCAGTCAGATATTCGGCATACGGTGCAAGTGGGTATAAGGCCTCAATCGAGCCACTAAAGCACATCAACACATCGAGCACGGCCAAGCGAGGGCCAATCGGAGCCGCAATTGCCAAAGCCAAGGCCAAATCATTGGGCGAAAGCGCATTATAGCCGCTGATACTCGTGGTCAGCGTGTGATCGGTCACATCGGCATTGGCCCCAATGCGGGTGGGCAACGGTGGCAGATTGACGCTGCTGACTGGGCGTTCGGGCTGGCTGAGGTTTGAAATCTCGATATCGGGCATAATTGGCACACCATGGCCAATGTAGCTCAAGGTGTAGTTTTGGCCAGTGTAACTGCTTTTGGCCCACAATAAAAACCCGCCCAAGGTTCGGCCATCAGTTACATCATATTCTTTAAGGTTGCTATCAATAATTCCATCAATATCGGGCAAGCCAATCAAGGTATTGACATTGCCATTCTGCACAACCCGCACATGGGTATCATTCATTCCCGCCAAATCAGCCAACACAATCGCCGTTAGATCGGGCTGACCAACAGTGGCATTAGTGATGCTAGTGAGGGTTGCATCATAATACGGGGTTAAATTCATCGTGCTATCAAGCCGATTATCGTAGGCCAAAATATAAATGGCCACCAATGGCGCTGCTTTCGGTGTTGCCTCCACGATTGGCGGAAGCATGGCACTTAACAATAGACCGATCAGCAAGCAGCACCGCAGCAGACGTGTTCCCATGGGATAATCCTCCGCAAACGCCAACGCCTGCCCAAGCCAAAACTGGCTGAGCAAGCGTCGGTAACCTCATTGTTTGAATTGGCTAGCAGTGCCGTTTATTTTTCGTAGGTTGGCTCTGGTTCGCCGTTTGGCACAAGCGTAACATCGATTCGATTGACCCCAAGCTCATCGACTGAGATCGGCTGAGCTTGGTCGGCGGTGGCGGCATCTTTATACCAAATTGATTGGTAACCAGCCTGCTCGACAAAGATCAAATAATCACCATTGGCTTCGCCGCTCACTTCATAGAACCCTTGTTCATCGGTTTGGGCACTGGCAACTAACTCGGGAGCTGGATTGCCAGTAGTGCCACGGCGATACAAGTAGACATTGGCATCTACAAGTGGCAAGCCGGCGCTATCAAAGACATGGCCGCTAACCACGTGGGTCAACAAGACCTTCAATTGATAATCCTCGGTTTCGCCGTATTCCCAACCAGCGGTTGGGCCACGACCATCGGCGGCGGTTGCCGGGGTGTTGCTGATGGTGATCCGCAGCCAAACTGGCTTGAATGGCAAAGTTGGTTGATAGGAATAGAATACTGGCGTTACCAAACTGTAGACATTCGGGCCGCTAAGATTGACAACCTGATTTTGGACAGCCCATTCGCGAGCAGTACGGGTAATCCCGAGTGAATCGACACAACCATAGTTTGTGCCCCATTGTCCATTCGCGCCCCAATCGATCCAGACATTAACATAGGCGACCATCGAGCCAGTTGGGGCTGGATTATTGGGCAAACGCACGGTATAGGGCAAGGTGTTGGCGCGGCAGTGGCCAAAACTGTTGGCCGTTGGTGGACCACCAGCAAAGGTATCGTCAGCGCGATCATAATTGCCACGGTTGAGCGCGGTTTGAATATTGGTTGTGGCATCGTCATCAAGCCCAATATCGGCATCAGTTTCAGCGGTCAACGATTTACCTAGCATATACGGCATGCCCAAGTTTTGGTGTAATGGGCCTTTGGGCAAGGCGGCTGGCACACGGTTGAAAATCGTTGGGAAGAAACCTTGGGTCGCTGGCGAATAGGCGAGGATGCTTGCTCCTGCGCTGTTATTGCTATCCGGAGCATCGCCCAAATCGGGCATGAAGATATAATCCTCGGTTTCGCCAAACTCCCAACCAGCAGTTGGCCCACGACCATCAGCGGCGCTGGCAGGCGTTGGGCTAACCGTCATGCGGAACCAAATTCCAGCCCGTTGTGGTGGATGGTAGGGGAAGAACGCAGGCGTAGTAAAGGTATTGACTCCAGGGTTCAGCACAATCGCCTGATTTTGCACGGCCCATTCATTGGAAAGCCCATTGGGACATTGCAAGGTTCCGCCCCAATTGCCGCTGCGATTCCAATCCCACCATGAGTTGAAATAGACCGTCAAAGGGCCAGCCGTATTGTTTGTGACGGTGTAAGTAAACCGGGTTGAAACACAGTGTTTATAGCCTTGGAGTGTGCGTGGGCTAACCAAGCCATCGTCAGCGCGATCTTGGTCGTTCATGTTGAGGGTCGGCGAGATGTTATGAGTATAATCCATGTCGAACGAAATGTCAGCTTCTTTTTCGAAGGTTACACCTCGGCCAAGGTGATAGCGCCGAGCATCGCGGTGGAAGGGGCCAATTGGGGCGGGGCCACCAAAGACGGTTGGGAAACGGGCAATCACGCCAGTAACATAGGTGGTCATATTGACCGCGAAGTTGTTGCTTGAATCGGGGGCATCGCCCAAATCGCTAACCGGAGTTGGTGGTGGTGGTGTCGCAATAGTTGGAGTCGGGGTATTGGTTGGCGTATTGGTTGGGGTGTGAGTTGGCGTATTGGTTGGCGTTGGGTTACTGGTATAGCGCAACAGATAATCTTCAGTTTCGCCATATTTCCAGCCACTGCTTGGGCCACGGCCATCATCGTTGGTTGCTGGACTGTCGCTAATCGTGATCCGAATCCAGATATCGCCCAAATTGCTGGTTTGAATCCCACTCAAGAAATTAGGCGTGACATAGTTACCGCTGACAACTGGGATCATTTGGTTTTGCACGGCCCATTCATTGGCCAAGCCACCATTACATTGGGTTGAACCACCCCAGAAACCACTGCGGTTCCAGTCAATCCAGACGTTGACATACAAACGAGTGACACCCGCTGGAACGCTATTGACCGTTACTTGATAGTCAAGAGCCTCGGTTTGGCAGGCTGGAATAAAGCTATTGACAGTGGGCACGCCCAAATAGAAGGCATCATCAGCTTTATCAAGGTTGGGCAGATTGGTGCTTGGCTGAATATTGTTCACAACATCAGCATCGGGGCCAATATCTGCCTCGCGTTCAAAGGTTGAGAGGTTGCCAAGCACAACTTGTTTGGCATCATAGTGCAATGGGCCTTCGGGCAAGCCTGTGCTAGGATCGAACACGGTCGGGTAGCGAGCACCCGTGGCTGGAGCATAGGCTAACATGCCAGTCGAGAAGTGGTTGGTCGAATCCGGCGCATCGCCAAGATCGGAGATAATATCATTACCACTTGGGGTTGGCGTTGGGGTAAACGTCCGCGTTGGTGGCGGGGTATTGGTTGAGGTCGCAGTTGCCGTATTGGTTGGCGTTGGGGTAAAGGTGCGGGTTGGTGGTGGGGTTGGGGTAAACGTCCGCGTTGGGACTGGGGTTGGGGTAAAGGTTTTGGTTGGTTCTGGGGTTGGCTCATCGCTACCAGTTAATAGGTAGTCCTCGGTTTCGCCATATTTCCAGCGGTTGGCTGGGCCACGGCCATCATCATTGGTTGCAGGCGTTTCGCTCAACGAAATCCGCATCCATAATGGTTTGTTGCTATTGGTGTTGACTGGCAAGAAAGCCGAGGTGCTGAAAATATAGGTGCCAGGGCCAGTGATCACATTCACATCATTTTGAACTGACCATTCGGTGGTGGAGGCATTAGGACACGCAAAAGTTGCTCCACCCCAATAGCCGCTGCGATCCCAATCGAACCACAGGTTGGTATACAGCTTGATTGTGCCACCAGTCCAGCTTGGGTCAACCGTCACTTGGTAGCGCAGTTGGGTTGGCTGGCAGTTGGGCAAGCTATTGATATCCAAGGGGCTGAGGAAGGCATTATCATAGCGATCTTGGTCGGGGGTGTTGGCGCTGGGGTCGATGTTATTTGGGCCATCAGCATCAAAACCACTATCAGCCTCATCCTCTTGGCTCACACCAGGGCCAAGGTGAATCAACTTAGCCAAGATGTGTGAAGGGCCATTCGGGACGGTCGAGAAGACGGTTGGATACTTAGCAGGCACGCCGCTATAGGCATCCATCATTAAACCAAAATTGTTGTTTGATGATGGTGCATCGCCGAGATCGATGCTCACATCATCGGCCAACGGAGCAGCCTTGGCAGAACTGCCAATCGCTAATGCTAAAATAAACATGACCATAAATGCGATCATGCCAAACCGACGTAGAACCAACGACATACAATCCTCCTTACACGGGGTGGAACGTGACAATGGCGGGGACGTAGTGGAAGCTGGTTTTAGTATCGCAGTCAGTCATCGCTAACTCAATCAAAAAAGCTCTAGTGTTTTGAGCTATTTTGGGGTGGTTCGATTCGTCTCATGACCTGATTAGCCAAATGCTTCGAGATCTGCGGTGAGAGTGCGGAGTAGCCGCAATTTGGACAAGGATGTACCATGAATCAGCCAGACTTGTTGGCCTACAACCTAGCAACGCTCGAAAAAATGCTGGCGGAAGCTTTGCGCCATGCCCGTGAGGGTGATGTGTTGTTTTTGGCGAGTTCGCCCTTAGCAACCTGCCAGATTATCGAACGTTGGTATGTTGCTGATACGCCCCAAGGTTCGGCTGAGCTTGGGCGGGCAGTTCAGGCGCTGTTGTGGTGGCTGATTGAGCGGATTCGCCCCCATGGTGAGCGCCATTGGCTGGCCTTGCCTTGGCGAGCATATAACGTGTTGGCGGGCTTTTATATCGAAGGCTTGCGGATTGCCGATCTCGCCGAGGCCATGGGCGTGGTCGAACAAACGATCTATCCAATTCGCAACCAAGCAGTGCAAAGCTTGGCCAAATTGCTGCTCGAAGAGTTACAGCAACCAAGCACCACACTTCCCAACCATGCGATTATTGGGTTGTACCCGCAATTAACGGTTGCAGAACAAACCCTTGCCCGAATGTTGGCCTTCAATCAGCAACCACTAGCCCAACGTTGGCTGGAGCATTGGCTTGAATTAAATGCGATTGCCGAACCCATAATTCAACAATTAGCCGATCATGGCCTGATTAAAAGTGAAAGTTTGGCCTTGGTTGAAAAGCTGCGGCCCTTTTTGCAAAGCCAAATTAGCGCTCCCGAACGTCGGCGCTGGCATCAACAATTAGCTGAATTATTACAACCAAGCGAGCCACTCCAATCAATTCAGCATTGGTTGCAAGCCCAGGCCTATGATCAAGCAGCCAGCCTAATCATCGCTGAGCATCAAACGATTGTTGATAATTTGCAGGGTCGCGCACTGCGCGAATTGTTGGCCCAGATTCAAGCCCACGATATTCAACAACCACAGCTGTGGTTTCGGCTCAAGTTGGTCAGTGGCGATGTGGCCATGACCATGAACGATGTCCAAACCGCCTTGGGCGAATATCAAGCGGCTTTGGCTGCCAACGAGCCGTTGCTCAAAGCCGAGGCCTATTACAAGCGGGGCAAGGCTTTTCGCTCGCAAAGCACCATGGAAGCGCAAGCCCACTTCAACTATAGCATTGCGATTTTGGAACGGGCCGCACCCAACGACCCCTTGCGCTATCGGGTTTGTTTGGAGCAAGCATGGATGTGGTTTCAGGATCAGCGTGATTTTGAGCAGGCCCAAACCAGCCTTGCGCAAGCCGCTAGCTTGATCGATCCGCTTGATCGTGGGGCTTGGGCCGAGCTGGCTAACGCCCGCGGGATGTTCTACGCTCATCGCGGCGAGCATGCTGAGGCGATCAACCAGCATCAAGCGGCATGGTTGGCGGCCAATGAGGTGAATCATAGTTTACTTATGACCCATATCGCCCATAATTTAGGCTACGATTATCTTGATTTGGGCCACTACTCGCAAGCGCTTGATTATTTTGAGCAAAGCCTGAACTTGGCTAATCGCACGGGCAATCGGCGCATGCAAGGCCTATGTCAAAAAAGCATTGGGGCATGTTGCTTCTGGATGCAAGAATTTACCCTAGCGGTCGAGCATTATCTGGCGGCCTATCAGATTTTTGCGGCCATGCACAACCACAATTGGCAAGCCAACACTTGCTACGATTTAGCCGAAGCCTATGCTGAGCTTGGCCAAAGCCAACTGATGCGCCATTACTATGCCGAGGCGATTCAATTGGCCCAAGCGAGTGGCCTTGATCGCTTGTTAAACGATCTGCATGGCTTGGCCGAAAACTACCCGGGCCTGTACCCACCAACGATCGAATTAAACGAGCGTCAGCAGCGAATTTTCGATTATCTCAAACAACATCCTTCGATCACCAACCGCGATTATCGTGAGCTAACCCAAATTTCGCCCAAGCAAGCCGCCCGCGATCTGAATGATTTGGTGGAGCGCAATGTTTTAGTGCGTTCTGGTGATGGCCGTTCAACCAGCTACCAACTGCCTCAATCGAAGGCCAACGAAGCTTAATCGCCATAATTTGACCAACGATTAACCTCAACATAACCCAAGCGTGGTCTGATCAAGCTTAACGGCGTTGAATTGCGCAACTTGCGCATCACGGAGGATTGATCGCTTATGGTTCACCTAGACGATGCGACCAAACGCTTGGAACTCGTGCGCTACCACATGCAACAGGGCTGGCAAATTGATGCACCAGTACTTGGCCGTCATGCCTACCTCGATCAACGGGGCAGTATTCGGGCGGTTGAGGTGGTGCTTTCGCGCTCAGAAATGCGCCAAGTTGTGGCCTTGCCCGACACGGCATCGGTGCGCGAATTTCTGCATCAGTATGGATTAAATGTGATTGACGTTTAACTCGCCAATCCACCGCACTCAGCATTACGCTAACATTTAATCGGAACTTAACACAGCGATCAAAGCAGTTTAAGTATAGCGATTTAGACTGCTCTTACGTGATGCACGTAATTCAATTTGCAACTTACAGAAATTTCTTTTTCGGAGGAATCCAGATCATGCGGAAACTGCTGAGTTTAATGCTTGCCTCAATTATGTTGCTGACAATGCTCGCAGCATGTGGCGGCGACAGCACTCCAACCACTGCACCAACTACGGCACCAGCTACCGCCACTACTGGCCAAGCTGCTGCAACAACTGAACCAACCGCTCCTGCTGCTGAAACTCCTACAGTTGAAGCAACCGCTGAAGTTCCTGCTGGTGGAGAAGTTGACCCAGCAATGGTAAAAGGCGATATCGTGAGCGCTGGTTCATCAACGGTCTATCCGTTGAGCGAAGCCGTGGCCGAAATCTTTACCGAAGATGGCTACACTGGCAATATCACGATCGATAGCATCGGCACGGGCGCTGGGTTCGAGCGCTTCTGTACCGCTGCCGAAACCGACATCGCCAACGCCAGCCGCGCAATCAAAGACGAAGAAGCCAAAGCCTGTGCCGATAAAGGCCGCGAAGTCGTCGAGTTCCGCGTCGGTACCGATGCCTTGGCCGTCGTGGTCAGCAGCAAAAATACCTTCGTCAGCAACTTGACCGAAGCCCAAGTCGCCGACATCTTCTCAGGCACCTACAAAACCTGGGATCAAGTTGATGCCAGCTACCCAGCCGAAGCGATCAAACTCTACAGCCCAGGCACCGATAGCGGTACCTTCGACTACTTCGTCGAACATTTCTACGCGAAAGAAGGTAAGTTCATCTTGGGTGCAAACCCACAGTTGAGCGAAGACGATAACGTGTTGGTGACCGGGATCGAAGGCGATGCCAATGCGATCGGCTACTTTGGCTATGCCTACTACAACGAAAACAAAGCTAAGCTCAAAGCCTTGACGATTGACGGTGTGGAACCAACCGAAGCCACCACCGAAGATGGCAGCTATCCGTTGGCTCGTCCGTTGTACATCTACTCAGCCAAGAATATTTTGACTGAAAAGCCTCAAGTCGCGGCTTTCATCAACTACTACTTGACCAACGTCAACGATGTTATTCTTGAAGTAGGCTACTTCCCAGCCAGCGACGAAGCGTTGGGCGAAGCTAAAGACGCTTTGGTTAATGCCTTGACGGGTGGCAGCAGCAGCAATACCAACACTGGTAGCGCCGTTGCCCTCGAAGAAGTTGATCCAGCAGCAGTTCAAGGTGATATCGTGAGCGCTGGTTCATCAACGGTCTATCCGTTGAGCGAAGCCGTGGCCGAAATCTTCGGCGAAGATGGCTACAGTGGCAATATCACGATCGATAGCATTGGCACGGGCGCTGGGTTCGAGCGCTTCTGTACCGCTGCCGAAACCGACATCGCCAACGCCAGCCGCGCAATCAAAGACGAAGAAGCCAAAGCCTGTGCCGATAAAGGCCGCGAAGTCGTCGAGTTCCGCGTCGGTACCGATGCTTTGGCCGTCGTGGTCAGCAGCAAAAATACCTTCGTCACCAATTTGACCGAAGCTCAAGTCGCTGACATCTTCTCAGGCACCTACAAAACCTGGGACCAAGTTGATGCCAGCTACCCAGCCGAAGCGATCAAACTCTACAGCCCAGGCACCGATAGCGGTACTTTCGACTACTTCGTTGAACATTTCTACGCGAAAGAAGAAAAATTCATGTTGGGTGCAAACCCACAGTTGAGCGAAGACGATAACGTGTTGGTGACCGGGATCGAAGGCGATGCCAATGCGATCGGCTACTTTGGCTATGCCTACTACAACGAAAACAAGAGCAAACTCAAAGCGTTGACGATTGATGGTGTGGAACCAACCGAAGCCACCACCGAAGATGGCAGCTATCCGTTGGCTCGTCCGTTGTACATCTACTCGGCTAAGAACATCTTGGCTGAAAAAGCCCAAGTCGCGGCCTTTATCAACTACTACTTGACCAACGTCAATGAAGTTATCCTCGAAGTGGGCTACTTCCCAGCGAGTGAAGAAGCATTGAACGAAGCCAAGCAAAACCTGCTCGACGCAACCAAGTAAGCACCAAGGGTTTATGGTACCATGGCACAGGCTGCGGAGTTTAGCTCCGCAGCCTGTTGACCTACACAAACCCCGATTCAAAACCGGGAGGTTTCAATGGACGATAAGGTGAGTATTGGTATGGATAGCCGTCGTATTACGACCACGCAACGTGAGACAACTCGCCCGTTTAGCCTAAAAAGACAGCCGCGCCTTGGTGAAAGCATCATCCAAGGATTTTTGCTCTTTTGCGGTGTGCTTTCGATGTTCACAACGATCGGGATCGTGGTTGTGCTTGGCTCAGAATCAATTGCATTCTTTCGCCAAGTCAGCATTGTCGAATTTGTGACCAACACGGTTTGGTCGCCCCAAATTGATGAGTTTGGGATTTTGCCTTTGCTGCTCTCAACGTTGCTCACTTCAACCATCGCAATGTTTATTGCATTGCCAACCGGCCTCGCAGCGGCAATTTATCTGAGCGAATATGCCTCAAGCCGCGCTCGCAGCATTCTCAAGCCAATCTTGGAAGTTTTGGCGGGCGTGCCAACCGTGGTGTATGGCTACTTTGCGCTCAAATTTATGACACCAGTTCTCAAGGCAGTCTTTGGTGAGGCCAATGTCAATATCTACAACATGGCTTCGGCAGGCTTGGTGATGGGGATTATGATCATTCCCATGGTGTCGTCGATGAGTGAAGATGCGCTCAGTGCTGTGCCACGCGCCCTGCGTGAAGGGGCTTATGGCTTGGGTGCAACCCGCCTCGAAACGGCAATCAAAGTAGTTTTGCCAGCGGGGATTTCGGGGATTATTGCGGCCTTTGTGGTGGCAATTTCGCGGGCAGTTGGTGAAACAATGATTGTGGCGGTGGCGGCTGGTGCTAAACCAACCTTTACCTTCAATCCATTCGAAGCCGCCGAAACCATGACTGGCCACATCGCACGGATTAGCGGTGGCGACTTAAGTTATGCCAGCATCGACTACAACAGTATCTTTGCCATCGGCTTGACCCTGTTCTTGATGACCCTCGGTCTCAATATGGTCAGCCGTCGCTTGGTACGCCGCTTCCGTGAGGTATACGAATAATGACAACACTGAATGATGAGATTAAATCAGGGTTGCCTCAAGGTGAAGCGGCTCGCCGCAATGTTGCTAGCCGCCGCCGCACTGGCGCAATCTGGCGCACAATTTTTCTTTCGGCCACGATTATTGGCTTAATTGCCCTAAGTTTGCTGATTTATAACGTGGTCAATGAAGTCTTTGGCTATGTTGCCACCGAATATGCAGTTGATCCAGCAACCCTCAGCGATAAACCAATCGATGAACTTAACAAAGATGAGTTGGTCGCGGTGTTGCAAGATAATATGCGCGCCAATGCCTTTCGTACCCTAGAGCGCGACAAGCCCATGGCCGACCGTAGCGAGAGCGAAGTCTACGATTTGGTGATTGAGCGGGTCTTAAAGCCTCAAACCCTCGAAACCTGGACGCTGCGTGATTCGTGGTTCAACAAGGCTGCAATCGATGCCCAAGTTGCCAGCGAGTTTCCCGAAGCCAAGCTTGAATTCCGTTCATGGCTTACCGCTGGCTTCTTGACCACTCCCATGTCGAGCGATCCGCTTCGTGCTGGGGTGCGCACGGCCTTGCTTGGCTCATTGTGGATGATCGCAATCACGATTTTGTTTGCCTTCCCAATCGGGGTCGGCGCAGCAATTTACCTTGAAGAGTATGCCACCGACAATCGCTTTAACCGCATCATTCAAACCAATATCAATAATTTGGCTGGTGTGCCATCAATTATTTATGGGATGCTCGGTTTGGTGATTTTTGTGCGCACGCTTGAGCCACTGACCAGCGGGCGCATCTTCGGCGCTGATAGTGGCAATGGCCGCACAATCGTCGCTGCTTCGCTCACCATGATGTTGCTGATTTTGCCAATTATGATTATCAACGGCCAAGAGGCGATTCGCGCCGTCCCATTATCATTACGTCAAGCCAGCTATGGGCTTGGGGCGACCAAATGGCAAACAATTTGGCATCATGTGTTGCCAAATGCCTTGCCTGGCATCTTCACTGGCACAATTTTGGCCGTTTCACGGGCAATTGGCGAAACCGCACCCTTGATTGTGGTTGGCGCTTCGACCTTTATCGTGACCGATCCTGACGGCCCATTTGCCAAATTTACCGCATTACCAATTCAAATCTACAACTGGACATCGCGACCACAACCAGAATTTGCCCATATTGCGGCCTCAGCAATTGTGGTGTTGTTGGTGATGTTGCTATCGCTCAATGCCATTGCCGTCTTGTTACGCAATCGCTTCAGCAAACGAGGTTAAGCCATGACCGAGAAACAAACTGACACTGCCAACTATAGCTTGACTGTGCGCAATATGAATGTCTACTATGGGACATTCCGCGCCATCAACAATGTTTCGCTGAATATCGAACGCAACAAAATTACCGCGCTGATCGGCCCTTCGGGCTGTGGCAAAAGCACGGTGCTGCGCTCGCTTAACCGCATGAACGATCTGGTCAATGGCGCTCGGGTCGAAGGCGAAGTGCTGTTCCACGAGCAAAATCTGTATGCCAACGATGTTGATGCTGTCGAAGTTCGTCGCCGCATCGGCATGGTGTTTCAAAAGCCCAATCCCTTCCCCAAAAGCATTTACGATAACATCGCCTTTGGCCCACGGATCAATGGTTGGAAGGGCACGAAGAGCGAAATGGACGATTTGGTTGAGCGCTGTTTACGTCAATCGGCCTTGTGGGATGATGTCAAAGATAAATTGAAGGAAAGCGGTTTGGCGCTTTCTGGTGGTCAACAACAGCGCTTGTGTATTGCTCGCGCCTTGGCGGTCGAGCCAGAAGTGATTTTGATGGACGAGCCATGTTCGGCACTCGACCCGATCAGTACCTTGAAAATCGAGGAACTGATGATGGAGTTGCGCCAACGCTATACGATTGCGATTGTGACCCACAATATGCAACAAGCTGCTCGCGCCTCAGATTACACTGCCTTCTTCTTGATGAACGATCAACGCGCTGGCGAGTTGGTGGAATATGGCCCAACTGGCGATTTATTCACCAACCCCAAAGACAAACGCACCGAAGATTACATTACCGGACGCTTCGGTTAATTCGCCAATTAGCTGCAATAGCGAGCAATGAGCAACGGACAATGTTCGTTGCTCTTGTATATCTGCCACCATGTGGCCACGAGGTATCGAATGCGCGAACATTTTCTGCATGCCTTAGCCGAGCTAGAAGGCCAAATTCGTGATATGGGCAATCGGGTTTCTTTGGCCGTTCGCGATGCTTTGTGGTCGCTTGAACGCAACGAGCCAATTTTTGCCCGCCAAATTATCGCCAACGATAATGTGATCGATGAGTTGCGCTACCAAATTGAAACCAATGCCCTGAGCGTGATTACCCGCCAACAGCCAATGGCCCGTGATCTGCGGGTGGTCAGTATGTTTTTGGAGCTAGCCTCGGAGCTTGAGCGGATTGGCGATTATGCCGAGGGTATCGCCGAGTTGGTGATTCGCTGTATCGAATTGCCAGCCTTGGAGCAACCACCTCAAATTAAAACCATGGCCTTGAAAGCCCAAGCCATGTTGCGTGATGCGCTTGATGCCTTGCACGAGCGTGATCCCCAAGCTGCCGAACGCCTCGAACACTCCGACGACGAGATTGATGGCTTGTATCGCGAAGTTTTGGCCTGGACATTCGCCACGATGCGTAGTCAGCCCGACTATGTTGAGCGAGCGATGTATTACTTATGGATTGCCCACAACCTTGAGCGCATCGCCGACCGCACGATCAACATTGGCGAACGCACCAGCTTTATTGCCACAGGTATCATTGATAAACATCGGCTACGCAAGGATGAGGCCGACAAACCACAGGCCTAGCTTATGGTTCAAGACTGCGCTTTCGGCGCAGTCTTGCTCAGCTAATAGCCATGTAAAGGCTGATAGCCACGCACATAATCAATTTCGAATTGCTGCGGATACTGGGCGGTGGTTGGTTGGCGCAGCGGCAAATCATACATTCCCAGCATAAATTGCATCGGATAGTTGGGCGATTGCTGAATTGTGCGCAATTTACGATTATCAAGATAAATATCGATTTGGCTGGGTGTCCATTCGGCAGCGTAAATATGATAATCGCTTACCTTGATCGCCACTTCATCCTCAAAAAACTCATCAGTTAGCTGCGAATCGCCCCAAGGGTGCACACCATAACCTAATTTCAAGCCAGTAGCGCCAATATTCCAGCCTTTAATCTCCATAATTGCCAGCTCGCCGGAATATTCGGGCTGATCTTCAAAGCCAATCATCCACAAAGCGACGACATTATTTGGGCCAATTGTGGCTTTGGCTCGCATTTCAAAATAGCCATACTGCGGGGTATAGGTGCGAATCGAATCTTGCAATTCGCGCACTACACAAGCTTGGTTAAAGCGATGTTGCCCATCTGGGCTGCCCAATGCTCCACTAAAAACCCCAGTTTGTAACGATGAGCAGCGAGTTTGAGCATCGAATTCGGGACACCATGGCGCTTGATCAGCCTGAATTTCGAGGATTAGGCGCTGGTTGGCAAGGTGATAACGAGGAGTTGAACGCTCACGCGAACTCCATTGCGGCAGATAATAGGGCAGCCACTTGGCTTGATCAAGCTGCTCGGTAGCAAATTCATCCTGAAAATCTAGGCGATAGCCAGGTTTTTCGAGCGGGTTGGCGGGCAGTGCAGCAGTAAAATCCATGGTCAAGCCATCCTTAGCCTATAGCATATTTGTGCTATTGTAGCCTGCGTTGGCGATTTTGTTAAGCCGCCAGCAATGGTTCATGCTATACTCGCAGTGATGGTTCTCAGTGTGAGGAACGCCGATGCATCGTTCATATCATCGTTGGCATAGTTCAGCGCTTGGCCGCGACATGGAGTTGTTGTTGTTTGGCCACCATGGCGCACCTGTTTTGGTCTTCCCCACCTCAATGGGGCGTTTTTTCGAGTTTGAAGATCGCAATATGACTGGCATTTTGGCCGAGCACCTTGAGCGTGGTTGGCTACAACTAATTTGCGTCGATAGCGTTGATGCTGAAAGTTGGTATTGCAAATGGGCGCATCCTAGCGGACGAATTGGCCGCCATCTGCAATATGAGCAATATTTGATCGGCGAAGTTGTGCCTTGGCTACGCAATTTCAACCAAAATCAATTTTTGATGAGTGTTGGCTGTTCGTTTGGGGCGTTTCATGCGGTGAATATTGCCTTGCGCCACCCCCAACTGTTTCGGCGTTGCTTGGGCTTGAGTGGTCGCTACAATATGCGCTCATTTATGGATGGCTACAGTGATGAGCAGGTTTATTTCAATACACCGACCGAGTACACTGCCAATTTACACGATTCGGGGCAGCTCGCCCATTTGCGCCAACTCGATATTATTTTGGCGATTGGCCGCGACGACCCCAGCTACCAGAGCAACGAAGTGCTCTCCAGCAATTTATGGAATCATGGCGTAGGCAATGCGCTGCGGGTTTGGGATGGTTGGGCTCACGATTGGCCATATTGGGAGCAAATGCTGCCCAAATATATTCAAGGCCACGATTAGGTTGAGGCTTGGCTCTGAATTGGTTCGGGCACGGCCATTCCATGGGCTTGTAATTGCTTGGCATAGGTCAACAGCACTCGATCAAAAACCCGTTGTTGATCAAACTCGCGCTGAGCAACCCGCCGAGTTAGCCGCGCAAAGGCCTCACGTAACACCCGATCGTCGATCATGCGGCCAAGGCTATGTGCTAAGGCCGCTACATCGCGCACTGGCACCAACATGCCGTTAAGGCTATGCACCACGGTTTCGCGGCAACCGCGAATATCGCTGGCAACCACTGGCACACCCATTGCGGTCGCTTCCATTGGCGCACGCGGAAAGCCCTCGCGATAGGAAGGATGGGCCAAAACATCCATCAACCGATACAGCACCGGCATATCACGGCGCAGGCCTGCAAAATGGGTGCGCTCAGCAATGCCATATTTGGCGGCGGTTGCGGCGGTCAGGCCATCGGCTTTATTTGGTTCTTCGGGGCCAACCACCAGCAAATGTAAATTGGGGCGAGTTGCCATCAGTTGTTGGCACGCCTGAAACAACTCGTGATAGCCCTTTTCGGCAACCAAACGCCCAACTGCTCCGATCACTTGGGCATCAGCAGGAATACCCAGTTCTTGGCGGGCAGCTTGAATGTCGGCTTGGCTCACGGCCCGCCGATCAAACACTTGTAAATTGATGCCATTGCCCAAAAAGCTAATTTGCTCTGGCCGCGCAATCTTGAGCGCAAGCGCTGCGTTGAGATCTTCGCGGTTTTGCGAAAGAATTGCATGCGAACAACGGGCGGCTATTTTCTCCATGGCAATGTAGAAGCGCCGCTGATTGGCGCTCGAATGCTCATGAAAATAAAAGCCATGAATGGTGTTGATAATAATTGGCACGCCAGCAATGCGTGCTGCTAGCTGGCCAAGCAAACCAGGTTTAGGATTATGGGTATGGACAATCGTTGGTTTGAGTTCACGAAACAAACGCACAAGCTGGGTTAGCGCTAACAAATCGCGGTTTGGAGTAATTGCGCGAGGCATCTTGATCACATCGACCGGAATTCCAGCGGCCTCAACCTCGGCGCGATAGGGGCCATCGCTGGCAACTCCGCGTACCTGATAGCCTGCATGATGAATTGCCTGCATCTGTTCGAGCAGTAAAAAGCGCAAGCCCATATCGGCAGTTGCAATATGCAGCACTAAAGGTTGATTCATAGCCGTTCCTCGCGATCAAGATAGATCCGTTGCCAAAGTTCGATGTTCAGTAGTAACCATAATACGGTATCTGCGGTTTCTTTGCCATCGCGATGGGCTTGGTAGATCCGTTGGACTTCGTGCGGATTGAACAAACCACGGCTGAGCGTGCGTTGATCAAACAAAATTTCGGCAGTCCAGTTGCTCAATGCTCCGCGAAACCATGGGTCGGTTGGCACTGCAAAGCCATGTTTAGGCTTGCGCAAAGTGCGTTGCGGCAGCATTTCGCCAAAAGCTTGGCGGAGCAACCACTTGGTTTTTGTGCCACGCAGTTTAAGTGTTGGCGGCAAATTCATCGTCCATTCCACCAAGGTATGGTCAAGAAATGGCACCCGCGCCTCGATACTAGCAGCCATCGAGGCCTTATCAACTTTTTCCAAATAGGTATCTGGCAACCATGTTTGTAAATCGGCCAAGCCCATGTTGGTCATGGCTGCGCCGCTGCGCGGATACACCTGATCATAGATTTGCTCAGGCGCATAATCCCCTAGCACTGCGCTGATATGTGGTTGCAGCAAGCGTTGGCGCTGTTGCACATCGGCAATCGTCAGCCATGCAGCGTAACGCCGCCCGGGATCACGCTGATCTAAGGTGCGAATTGCCTGTTTGAGGCGGCGATTACGGGGCAACTGGCGAATCAGCGCGGCAATTGCGCTACGCCCAGGCAAATACTGCGCCATCCGAGCGATCAATTCGGCTTGATAGCGCCGATAACCAGCCCATTGCTCATCGCTGCCCTCGCCCGTCAGCACCACTTTGACATGTTCGCGGGCAAAGCGTGAAACGAGATATACCGGCAAGCCTGCGGCATCGCCAAATGGTTCGTCGTAGTGATAAACCAAGGTTTGCAAAGCGCCAACCAAATCGTTGGCATTCAGGCGCAGTTCATGATGTTTAGTGCCAAAATGCTGGGCCACGAGTGCTGCATCGGGCAATTCGTTGAAGCCTGCATGCTCAAAGCCCACGCTAAATGTGTTGATTGGTGCTGCTCCCAAGCGCTGCATCAAGCCCACGATAATACTTGAATCAAGCCCGCCACTAAGAAACGCACCCAGCGGCACATCGCTAATCAGTTGCAACCGCACAGCTTCGCGCAAACGGCTATAGCATTCGGCGGCAGCTTCGGCGGGCGCAATCGCGATTGGATTGGGCTGCAATTGCCAATAGCGTTGGGTTTGCATGGCACGGCTAGCAACATCCCATGTCAGAATGTGGGCTGGCTCGACTTTATAAATAGCTTGGAGCATGGTTTGGGGTGCGAGGCTATGGCCAAAACTTAGATAATTAGCCAAACCTTGCAGATTGATTTGGCGTGGCACTGCTGGATGCGCCAAAATTGCCTTGATTTCCGAGCCAAACACCAAGCGCTGAGCATCGGAATACCAATAGAGAGGCTTGATCCCAAGTCGATCGCGCACCAAAGTCAGGCGTTGGGCTTGTTGCTGCCAAATCGCCAAGGCAAACATGCCATTCAAGCGTTGCACACAGCCCAAAATACCCCATTGCTCAATCCCCCGCACAATCACTTCGGTATCGCTGTTGGTGGCGAAATGTTGGCCGAGTTGCTGCAATTGCTGGCGCAAAGCCTGAAAATTATAAATTTCGCCGTTGAACACCAAGGCTAAATCGCCATCACGACTAAACATCGGCTGATCGCCACTGGTTAGGTCGATAATTGCCAAGCGCCGCATGCCCAACGCCACCTGAGCAACGCAAAAAAAGCCCGCACTATCCGGCCCACGATGGCGAATCGCCTCGGTTTGCTGCTCAAGAATGGCGGTTTGCGCCGTGCCATGCCATTCGAGATGGCCCGTAATGCCACACATACAACGCTCCAAATGAGAGTAATAGTGATTGAACAATGCTGGAGCAAAAATTAACGAAACCCTTCTCTGCTTGATGAGAAGGGTAAAAGTTTGATCGTTCCCTCACCCCGACCCCTCTCCCACTGCGGCGGGCTAGGGGCGTTTGGTTTGGCGGTTCCCCCTCGCCTGCTGGGCGGGAGAGGGGGGCAGGGGGTGAGGGAATCTAAACTTATCCTTAATAGCGGGCGTAGCGTTCGCGTTCAAGTTTAGCGTTGGTCAAAATCACCCCTACGATATGGGCATTGACCCGTTGCAACAAGGCTACGGCCTCGCGGGCACTGTCGCGGCGAGTTTTGCCAGCTTTGGTCACCAGCACCACCCCATCAACTTTGGTGGCCAACAAGGCTGCATCGCTGGCCGCTAAAACAGGCGGCGCATCGATCAACACAATATCGGCTTGCTGTTTCAGGTCGCGCAACACGCTATCCAAGCGCTTGGAGCTGAGCAAATCGGCTGGGCTGGGCGGCGTTTCGCCAGCAGGCAAAATTTGTAGGCCATCGATCTCGGTTTTGACGATTGGCAAAGCACTGTTTTGATTCATGGCTTGGCTCAGGCCACGCTCATTGCTCACCCCAAACAGGCTATGTAAACTTGGGCGGCGCAAATCGCAATCGAGCACAATCACCCGTTGTTCGGCTTGGGCAAAGGTTACCGCCAAATTGGCGAGAGCGCTGCTTTTATCTTCATCGGGTACGCTGCTGGTGACCAAAATCGTGTGCAGTTTGCGCTCAATCGACGAAAATTGAATATTAGTGTGCAAGGTGCGGTAGGCTTCGGCGGCGGCGGCCCGTGGATCGCGCAACGTAATTAAATCTAATGCCACAATAACTACCTCTATCTAATTGGTTGGCTCAGCCGACGCTTAGTATTCGGGAATGCTGCCCAAGGTTGGTAGGCCAGTCCAGCGTTCAATATCGTTGTTGGATTTAATCCGATCGTCGAAATATTCTAGGGCAAAGGCCACCAAAATACCGATAATCCCGCCTAAAATACCGCCCGCCAACACATTGATTTTGGTTTTGGGCGAGGCTAACTCAATATATTTGGCTGGCTGCTGTACCCGAATATTAATTGCATCGGTACTCAAACGCAGCGCATTCAAGCCAGCAACTTCGCTTTTGAGCGTTTCGCCCAAGGCATCGGCCAATACAACCGCTTTTTTGGCATCGGGATAATCGACGTTGATCGTCAGCAGCAATTGATCGGGCTGCGGCTGGATCGCAATATATTTACGCAAATAATCGGGCGTGCGATCAAGTTGCAATTGGTTGCTAATTTCTTGCAAACGGGCATCGGTCAATTGGCCAGGCCAGTTACCCATGACACTGGGCAATTGCATTGTCAAGCCTTGATCGTAACGACTGGTAATCACGTTGTAGGTGGTTTGGGCACGATACAAGGGCGTTTGCAATTTGCTAAATCCATACGCAGCAGCTGCGCTGGCAAAACCAATCAGCACAATCACCCACCAACGCCGTAGCAACATCGCCAGATAATCTTGAGGTCGAAGCATTACGACTCCTTTGGAATAGCTACGAGCACTGGTACATTCAGCTGAGCCAAATCGCTCTGTTCGCGCACGGTGCGATCGAGGTAGTGGCGCAAGAAGGCCAAGCCAAGCCCCGCCACCAACGCCAACACCAAGCGCAAAGCCAAACGAGTAATTGGCTGCGGCCAACGACTTAATGCACTAGCAGTGGTTGGTAGTTCGAGCGTTTCGACCGCCAGCGTGCCCCATTGAGCGCGATCCCACCATTGCAAGCCTTGTTCATCGAGCACCGCAATGCTGCCAGCGGCAATCGCCGTAGCCTGATCAGCAGTATCCGCATCGACAATAATGGTTGCGATGCGATGCTCCTGCTCAACTGCGGTGATCATACCTTTGACTGCGCCAGCATCAAGCTGAATATTGCGATTGCTGGCGATCCAGGTGCTAATGGCTTGGGCAAAGGCTTCGGTGCGCACGACACTCGGCAAATCATCAACGATAAATTGAGTGCTTTGCCATGAATTGTAAATATTCATATCGGGCAAGACCTCGTTGCCGCCGACTGGAGCGTGGGTGATGGCAAATTTGGCGTTGACCCGATAGCGCTGTGGATCAGGCTGAAAGCTGATCAGTGACACCAACAGCACCAGCAGCGGCACACCGAGCACCAGCCACCACGAGCGTTGAATAATCGCAACATATCGCCGTAATTCCATATATCTATCCTTTTTTGATCCACGAAGGACACGAAGGGCACGAAGGGTTAAAACCGCTAAGAACACGAAGAGCACGAAGGCTGTCTTTAGCCACGAATTGCACGAATTTCACTAATTATTCTTCCAATCCCCGACCCTAGCCCCTGACCCCTAATGACTATGTTCTCTGCTCTAAACTTTCATCCCTCATCCCTCATCCTTCATCCTTCGTTTAACACCGCTTCGACTTCGGCCCGAATCCGCGCCTCGAAGGCGGGGCGGGCAAATTGCTCGGCATGAGCGCGAATCGCCGTTGGCTCGTAGTGATCGTTTTGGCTGGCAAGGATGGCCGCCGCCAGATCTTCGACGGTTTGTTGGCTGAAAAAGCGCCCAGTTTGGCCTTCGATCACGCTATCGAGTGCCCCACCTGCTTGGTAGGCGATCACAGGGCGGCCTGCACCCATGGCTTCGAGCGGCTGAATGCCTGCATCTTCTTCGCCTGGCATGAGGTAGGCGCGACAACGGGCATATAAACTGCGCAAGGTCGCGTCATCAACTTTGCCAACGAAGCGCACGCTTGGCCCTGCCACTTTTTCAAGCTCGGCGCGATCGCGGCCATCGCCAAAAATCACCAAGGGCAAACCAAGTTTGGTACACGCTTTGATCGCCAAATCAAGCCGTTTGTAGGGCACAAGCCGCCCGCCCGCCAAATAAAAATCTTCGGCTGGTTGTGGCTCGAATGGCTGCAATTCAACTGGCGGCGTGATGATTGTTGAAGGGCGTTTGTAGAAATGGTCAATCCGATCAGCAACCGTGCGCGAGTTGGCAATAAAGCGATCTACGCGGCCTGACGATTGGACATCCCACATGCGCAGGTAGGTCAAAAAGAAGGGCAGAATCGCCCCGAAGATCCCACTGATCTGCTCGCGTTTAACGTAATCGTCGGTGCGCCAAGCAAAGCGCATTGGGGTGTGGCAATAGCACACATGGCGAGCGCCAGGTTTGGTTATTACGCCCTTGGCATAAGCGCTCGATGAGCTGATCACCAAATCATAGGCGCTCAGGTCGAAATGCTCGAAGGCACTGGGATAGAGCAAAAAATATTTACGAAAATGCTTGCGCCAACCTGGCAGCTTTTGCATAAACGAGGTGCGAATATCCCAACTGCGATAGTGGCTGGGCATGGCCTCGGCATCGTAAATTGATGTATAAATTGGGGCTTGCGGAAACATGGCGTGCAACACTTCGAGCACCCGTTCCGCGCCACCATATTGATTCAAATAATCATGAACTAAAGCTATTTGCATGAAACCTACTCAAACAAAAAGCCCATGGTTGGGCTATCCTGTGGGGTCATTATAGCGCACAACCAGGGCTGCAATGCTGAAAATTAGGTCACAATTATGTAACTATGTTGTTGCAAAGGCTCGTTTCATCAATCGCCGTGCTCGATGCAACACGCCTGTCAGAAAGGCTCCACGTTCGCTACCAAAGCGTTCGGCATATTCGCGGGCCGCTTGTAATGGCTGAATCTCCACGCCCTGACCGCGTAGCATATGCAAATAATCGGTGATCAACAAATATAAATCGCCGATTGTATGGCGTGGAAACATCTCACCAATATGTTGTTGAGCGATGGCTTGGGTTACTGGGCGATACACCGTATCGTACCAGCTTTGTACAGCTTCCTCGAACGTGACTTCGCGATCAAGATCCTTGCCCATAAAATATTGATGATCGATCACATGCAATTTGATCCGCGCATAATCGTTATCGTTGCTGAGCGGCACACGCACATCTTGGCGCAGCAGATTGAGTTTGCTCCACTGAATAAACTCTAGTTCGGCATGGCTGGGCGGATCAGGTAACTTAACCCGATTTTTGCGCTCGCCAAAATGGCGGGTATAGTCGATCGCCGCAGTTTTCGGGCCTGGATCGATCCCCTCAGTCTGGGTCAGATAATGACGATGATCCATAATCCACAGATACAAGTCGGTGGCGGTGCGCTCGGGGAAGGCCGCCAAAATCCCAGTATCATAAATTTCGTCGATCAAAGGTTTATAAATATTGTCGTACCAACTTAAAATCGCCTCTTCGCTGGTTGGCTCCTCGCCAAGTTCCAACGATTTGAAATAGCGATGGCCGTTGATATGCCGAATCAGATCCAAATAGCCACCAGGTGTGGTTAGCTCGATAAACTGGGCTTCAGGCCGCAACTGCGCCAAATTCGTCCATTCCAAAAAGTCTGAGCGTTCTTCCAATTGATTCAATTCATCTTGGGTCATGGTTGGCTTGATTGGCACATCACTGAGCAATTCGATCACATGGGCATCGATAAAATCTTGGCCTTGTTGGCGAGCGACTGACACTCGATGATTGCCATCGCGCACAAAATAGACCTCGCCAATTTGATAGAGTTCGATTGGCGGGAGCATCACATCGTTATAATGTGCCCGATCAACGTTTTTCCAACGGGCTTTAGTTACCTCGTGGCGTGGCAAAAATTGGCGGTCGAAATCGCTATATCGGCCTTCGCTGCCAATAATCGATTGCAACGGCACAATTTGCATGCCCCGATCGGTTTGGCTGCGAATATTGAGGCGAGCACGAACCTCTTCAAATGGTAAGAGCGTTTGCGGTTCGTCGCGCAAACGTGCTTTTATTGCATTCAAAAACGCGCTAAATCGCGCTTTTTGAAAATCACTATCAACTTGCTGATCGATCCATTGATTGTAGCCCATCTTAAGTTCCTCCTTGGTGTCGGCGAGCTTGGCCGAATTGAACACCAATGTGTGTTGGCCTGATTGATTTGTTACTACGATGGAACAATCTGCTGGGGCTGGCCCTCGGTAATTCGCCATTCGCGAATCTCGTAGGAATCCAAGCCACGCGCTACTAATGGGTCACCTTCGACAAGATCTCTTGCAGTGGCCAACGAATCGGCCTGCAACAAGACAAAGCCACCCCGACGATCAGTGGCGGGGCCAGAGAGCAACAAGTGGCCAGCGGCTTTAAGCTGGGCCAAGTATGCTAAATGATCAGGCAAATGGGGTTCATAGATTGCCCGATCGACGATAATGGTTAGCGTGACCAAATACGTTAGCATTGCTGACTCCCAAAGCAAAAAACGCCCCCGTGGGGAGCGTCGCTGCATACTGTTCAACTTTGAGATCATGGTTAACTGGCTTGGGCCTTGCTCAAGGCCGGCATTGGCTCAAGATCGAGCAAGCGATAGCCATGGGTATTTACAATCAGTGTATCACCATATTGCAAGGGCCGCTGGTCGCCATAACCATAATTTAAATGCACATGGCCATGGATGACATAGCGTGGTGCAATCCGATCAATAAAGCGCCGTAGCGCTTGTGGCCCGCGATGTGCGCCAATGCCATCGTGCAAGCCTGCTGGTGGCGTATGGGTAATTAACACATCAAGCCGCTGACGGTAGCGCATTTGGGCAAAAAAGACCCGTGCGCTCAGCATGGTCATGCGCCATGCCCACTCAGCTTCGCTATATTGATGTTCGCCTGGGCGATAGCGTAACACACCGCCAGCCCCGGCAATTAATAGCCCGCCCACCGCTTCAACTCGCAAATCGAGGTTATCGCAGCCCTGGGGTTTGACTGAAACTCTGCCGTCTTCATGTTGCTCAGGCGCATCATGATTGCCGTTAACGTAAAAGCAAGGCACATTGAGCATCGAAACCAGATACTCAAGGTAACTCGGTGGTAAATCACCACAGCCGACGATCGCATCGATCGACCCTACACGTTGGCGCAGCGCCGATGTTTGCAACATGCTAACTACTTCGTCACTAACCGACAGGAGCCTCATCGCACCCTCCAGAACATCCACGATTCTACACTCGTTGCAGCGTTGCATTTCTAAGCAGTATAGCACAGGTGACCAAAGGATAAAGGATGAGGGATGAAGGATTTGAACAGCAGTGGAATGATTCATTGGGTTGGTAATTAATGGCCCTTACCCTTGATGATTGAGCGCGATTCACCCTCGACTCGCGGGTGGGAGCGGGACTAGCTTACAAGGGAAGGTTTTAACGTTCCCTGTTCCCTCACCCCCAACCCCTCTCCCACTGCGGCGGGCGAGGGGAGTTCTACCCTTCATGCTACGGTGGTTCCCCCTCTCCCGCACGCGAGGCGAGGGGGTGAGGGCATGCAAATCGGCTGTGAATTCCACCTATATTATGGTTAAAAACCAACCCTTGAAAGGGCGAGGGGCGAGGGTGAGGGCACGAGATTGACTAGCAACGTTATTGAAGCTAAACCTGAAGTCTCGATTTCGGCGAGAATATCCTCAGGCCAAGGTGAGCATGCTATAATCAAACCACGATCTACTCTACTACTCCTGCTCTTTTTTCAGCGTGAGCACAGTCGAAGTATGCTTAGCAACCAAGCAATTGCCCAAGTGTTTGCCGATATTGCCGATGCCTTGGAAGTGATCGGCGAAAATCGTTTTCGATTGGCGGCCTATCGTCGTGCCAGCGATACCCTCGCCGCCCAAACGACCAGCCTTGCCAGCCTGCGTGAGCAAGGGCTATTAACCAGTTTGCCCAATATTGGCGAGGCCAGCGCGGCAATTATTGGCGAATTGCTTGATCATGGCCATTCGGCCTTGGCCGACCAGCTTTTGGAAAAAGTTCCGCCTGGGTTGTTGCAGATTTTGCGTGTGCCCGAAATCGGCCCCAAAACCGCAGCTCGGCTTTTTCGCGATGAAGGCATTCAGGATCTTGAGGCCTTGTTTGCGGCGGCTCAGGATGGGCGTTTGGCCAAAATTAAAGGCTTTGGCGCGAAAAGTGCAGCCAAAGTGTTGAGCGCTCTCGAAGCCATGCAAAATCAGGTGCTGCGCTTGCGGTTGGTCGATGCCTTGCCCGTGGCCCAAGCATTAAGCGCCACGTTAGCTGAAATTGCCAGCATTAGCGCGGTGCAAGTGGTTGGTTCAACCCGTCGTTATCAAGCCAGTGTTGGCGATTTGAATTTTGTGGTAGCTAGCTTAGATCAAGCTGCCGCCTATGCCGCGATCGCTGAATTACCTCAAGTTGCCCAAGCTACCCCCAGCGACAACGGCTTGCGCTTGTTGTTGCACAACGGCATGAATGCTTGGATTGTAGCGGTTGCGCCCGAACATTGGGGCAGCGCTTTGGTCTATTGGACTGGCTCGACTAGCCATGTAGCTGGCTTAAATCAATTGGCTCAGGCCCAGAATTGGCAGCTTGATCCGCTTAATTTTCCTGATTTTGCCGATGAAGCAGCGGTGTATGCAGCTTTAGGCTTGGAATGGATCGCGCCTGAATTGCGCGAAGGCTGGGGCGAAATTGCGCTAGCTCAAGCCCAGCAATTGCCCAAATTGCTCGAACAATCGGCGATTATCAGCGATGTACATTGGCACACGACGTGGAGTGATGGCAGTGCCAGCCTACGCGAGATGGCGCTAGCCGGCATTGCCAAGGGTTATCGCTATATGGCGGTGGCTGATCATAGTGCCTATTTAGGCGTAACGGGTGGGCTAGATGGCGAACGTTTGCTGGCTCAACGCGCCGAAATCAACGCACTCAATCAGCAATTAGCCGCCGAAGGCCATGAATTTCGCTTATTGCAAAGCTGCGAAGTCGATATTTTGCCCGATGGCAGCTTGGCCTTGCCCGATGAGGTGCTAGCCACATTAGATTTAGTGGTGGCTTCGCCGCATGTGGCCTTACGCCAGCCCCGCGCTGAATCGACCGCCCGCATGCTGCGAGCGATTAACCATCCCTTGGTGACGATCATCGGACACCCAACTGGGCGGATTTTGAATGGCCGTGCTGGAGCCGATTATGATATGGCGCAGATTATTGCGGCAGCAGCGGCAACGGGCACAGTTTTGGAAGTTAATGCTGGGCCTGAACGGCTTGATTTGGATGCGCCAAATGTGCGGGCAGCGCTGGCGGCTGGGTGTAATATCAGCATCAACACCGATGCCCATGCCACGGCAGGTTTCGATAATCTGTTTTATGGAGTTGTAACGGCTCGCCGTGGTGGCGCTAGCAACCAGCAAGTAATCAACACATGGGATGCTGAGGCAGTATTGGCGCTGCGTCAGCAAAAATTACAAAAACTTGGGCTTAGTAGCGAATCGTAGTTTGGAGGCTGATCGCATGAATGATATATTCAGCAAGATTGTGCGTGGCGAATTGCCTTGCCATAAAGTGGCCGAAAATGACCAAACCCTAGCCTTTTTAGATATTAATCCGGCGGCCCAAGGCCATACCTTGGTGATTCCCAAGCGCTTTGGTACCGATATTTTCGATACCAACCCTGAGGATCTGGTAGCGGTGGCGCGGATGGTGCAAACGGTAGCGCAATTATTATTGCAAACGCTTAAACCAGATGGAATTAATGTGTTGCAGAACTCGCGCCCAGCTTCTGGACAAGTCGTGTTTTACTACCATGTACACGTCATTCCACGTTGGGAAGGCGATGGAGTATTCTCATTTTGGCGACCAAACCCAACCGATCACGCAGCATTTGCCGCTTTAGCCGAGCGTTTGCGGGCTAACAATCAAGCATGAGGAACTGCCCATGAGCGACCGTACTCCCCCAACCGAAGTTCTCGAATTTGAAAACGATCTTGAGCCAGATCCTGAACCGGAAGAGGTGCCTTCAGCAATTATTCAAGAGGATGAAGCGATCGCGCCACAAGGCATGACTTTTCAAGCGTTAGTATTTGGCGTAGCCATTATTCTGATTATCTTTTTGGTACTGCTGTTGGCGAGTGGCAATAATATCAATCTCTTTAATCTTTTTGGGAGCGATAGCAATGCCCAGCCAACCTTGCAACCTTTACTCAATAGCGTTCAAACCCAATCCAATCGCTCGCTCGATGTTGAAGCGGCGGTGCTGGAAGGCCAACGCTTTTATGGTGTTGATGGATTAAACGCCCTGCCAAGTTATGCTGCTGAGATCGACCCGCTGTTTTTGCCCTATTGGGTCAAGAATGGCGGCGAACGGATCTTTGGACGACCGATCAGTGGCTTGCTTGAAGAAAATGGCCGCCAATTTCAATGGTTTGAGCGGGCACGGCTTGAATGGTGGCCTGAGCATCAAGCAACGAAATACGAAGTGCAGCCAGGCCGAGTTGGGGTTGAATTCACCCAAAACCGCGATTTTCCTAACCAGCAATTTTTTGCCAATCGCCCAGGGCTGCGTTATAGCGAAGCGACCCAACAAGGGTTGCGCGGGGCATTCCTTGAATTTTGGGAAGCCAACGGCGGCATCGATCTGCTGGGCTGGCCAATTAGCGAGGAGTTGCAAGAGGTGCTGCCTGAAGATCGCACAGTGCATACCGTGCAATATTTCGAGCGTGGTCGGCTTGAGCTACACCCCAACGATCCCAATCAAATGGTCAAAATTGGCTTATTAGGCCGCGCCCTCTACTTCCAAGATAGTCAGCCAAACTACATTGAGCCAGTTGCCCCCACCGCAGTTCCGGTCATTCCTTAGCCCTGAGAAACCTATGAAACCTGAAACCCTGTTAATTCATGCTGGTCGTAGCGTCGATGCTGCGACCAGTGCAGTTACGCCGCCGATTCATCTTGCCAGTACCTTTGAACGAGCGGCTGATGGTAGTTTGCCCCATGGGTTTGTCTATACACGTTTTGGTAACCCCACCCGCCAAGCCTTGGAACAAGCCTTAGCGGCACTTGAAGGTGGAGTTGAGGCGGCGGCATTTGGCTCTGGTTCGGCGGCTACAACCGCAGTGCTGCAAAGTTTAGCGCCAGGCCAGCGCGTGTTGTTGCCACGCGATTGCTACAACGGCACGGCCAATTTGGTGCGTCAGGTATTTGCTCAACTTGATGCTCAATTTGTCGATATGACCGACTTGGCGGCAGTGCAAGCAGCGTTGGAGCCAGCCCCAGCCTTGGTTTGGCTCGAAACGCCATCCAACCCAACCTTGCGATTAACAGATTTGGCGGCGGTGAGCAATTTGGCGCATGCGGTTGGGGCATTGGTGGTTTGCGATAATACCTGGGCCACGCCGCTTGGCCAGCGCCCATTTGATTTGGGCGTGGATTTGGTGATGCATTCGACCACCAAATATCTTGGCGGCCATAGCGATGTGCTGGGTGGTGCATTAATTACCAAAACTGTAACACCTTGGTGGCAACGGTTGCAGCAAATTCATGTGCTGGCCGGAGCCGTGCCCTCGCCGTTTGAATGTTGGCTGATTTTGCGCGGCATGCAAAGTTTGGCCTATCGGCTGCGCGGCCATTGTGCCAATGCTTTGGCGGTGGCTGAGTGGTTGGCACAACATCCCAAGGTGCAGGCTGTGCATTATCCTGGCTTGACAAGCCATCCTCAATTTGAATTGGCTCAACGCCAAATGCTGCTGATGGGCGGTATGGTTTCGTTCGAGGTAGTTGGTGGTGCGGCTGAAGCGATTGCAGTAGCGGCCCACGTTAAGTTATGGACGCGGGCAACCAGCCTTGGTGGCCCTGAAAGTTTGATCGAGCATCGGGCCACACTCGAAGGCCCAGATTCGCCAACCCCGCCAGCCTTGTTGCGGCTTTCGGTCGGCCTCGAACACCCCGATGATTTGATTGCCGATTTGGCCCAAGCCTTGGCAGTATTGTAGCTACCACACCAAGCCGATCAGCAAATCATTGACATTGGTCAGGGTTGGGCCGATTTCGATGGCGCTGCCAAGCGCTCGCCAAACATTATAACTATCGTGGATTGCCAAGGCTTGGTGTGGGTCAAGCCCGAGCTTGCGAGCTTGGGCGATGCTTTGACCATTGGCAATTGCCCCAGCAGCAGGGCTTGAGCCGTCGCCACCATCGGTTGCCAAGGCAATTATCTGGCAATTGGGGCAACCATCAAGCGCCAACGCCGCTGCTAGCGCTAGCTCAGCATTGCGACCACCCTGTGAATGCGGCAGGATTCCAGCTAAATTAACCGTGGTTTCGCCGCCAGCGAGGTAGAGCGTTGGTTGCTGGACAGACTGGGCGAGTTGACACAAGCGTTGCCCAACCTGCTGCCCAACCACTTGGGCTTCACCCGTAATCGGCTGCTGATCGTGAATGACCTGCCAGCCTTGAGCTTCGGCCAATTGCTTGATGGCGGTTTGGGCGATTTCGTTACGCGCGATAATCGTCGTATGCACATTGGCCCACCATGGCTCACTGCCATCGGGATGGGCTGGTACTGCGCCACGCATTCCTAGTTGTAAATAGTCGCGAATGCTCAACGGCAGCCGATCAATCAAACCATACTGTTCGAGAATCGCCCAAGCCTCGGCAAAACTCGCCGGATCGGGCACGCTCAGGCCTGAGGCAATAATGGTCAACGGCGAGCCAACCACATCGGAAATCACCAAACTTAACAGGCTGGCTGGCTGGGCCAAGGCCGCAAATTGTCCGCCCTTCAAGCGATCACAATGCTTGCGAATGGTGTTGATCTGCTCAATCGGTGCGCCGCACGCCAGCAACAACTGGGTTAGGGTTTGCAGATCGGCTAGGCTCATTGCTCCAGATGGCGCTGGCAACAAAGCCGAAGCTCCACCAGAGATGAGCGCAATCACTAAATCATCGGCTTGGGCTTGCTGAAGCCATATTTCGCATTGTTGAGCTGCATTCAGCCCACGCTGATCAGGGCTGGGGTGGCTGGCTTCAAGCAATTGGATGCGCTTGAGGGCAAAATCGCCACAATGAGCATCTTTGACCACCACCAAACCCCTGTCAATTCGCTCGCCTAAAATGCTTTCCAAGGCGGCGGCCATTGGTGCGCCCGCTTTGCCCGCGCCAAGCACAATGATTCGGCCTGTGCCAGCCCACTGCCAATCGCCACAACTCAGGCGAGTGCAATCCCAATCCAAGGCCTGCAAAACTGCCCGCTGAGGATCAACACTGGCAATCGCGGTGGCAATCAGTTGTTCGCTGAATTTGGCAATCGCCGCAGCATCCATGATTATTGCTCAAGATACCAATGTTGAACATCATACAGCCAATTGGCCGTATCCAACCGAATTTCGCCTTGAGTTGAACGCACCTGTTTGGCTAAGGCGACCGGAATCCGATCGGCCCACAGAAACACATACGGATATTCGGTTTGAATGATTGTGTTGGTTTGTTGATAGAGTTCGCGGCGGCGTTCAGTTGCGTAAAGTGCCCGCGCTGCCGTCGATAAATTATCGAAACTGGTGTTTTGAAACGCACCATAATTGCGCAGGCCAGGCCGTCCATCGGCAACCCCTTGGTAAATTTGGCTCGAATGAAACAACGAGAAATTATCAGGATCGTAGGCGGTATACGAGGGCGAACCACCAACTCGACTATTGCCCCAACTCATCAAAGCCAAATCAAAATCAAAGGGTGTTACCAATTTAGAGCGAATCACGCTCTCGAAATCGGCTGGCGTAACCACAATATTGAAGCCAACCGGACGTGTAGCAGCGGCGATCCGTTCGGCAACCTCGATGCGGCGTTGGTCATCGCCCCGCACAAACAGCGCCATCGACAGCGTAATCCCGTTCGAGGCGCGAATTGTCGCACCTTCGGGCAAGACCCAGCCTGCTTGATCCAGTAATTCGCGAGCTTGATCTAAGTTGCGTTTGGGCAACTCACCAGTTGGCGCAACCCATGTGCCAGGCAAATGATCGCTCAAAATTGCTTGAGCGGCTGGGCCAGCGGTTTCGACAATTGTATTGAGATCGAGGCTTAATGCCAGCGCTTGGCGCACTCGCTGATCGCTGAAGATGCGACCATCACGCATATTAAAGGCCAAATAATAAAAACCATTTTCAGGATAACTACCTATGCCAACTGTTGGCCCTAAGCCTTGGCTTTGTGCCCATGGCAATTCTGCTGCCAATAAATCTCCATCGCGCACTGCTTGGCGAGCCACTTGCGGATCGGGGGCAACCACAAAGGCCACCCGATCGAGATAGGGCACGCCATCGATATAGTTGCTATTGCGAATTAAGCTAATTGCTGAGCCAGCAGTCCGTTGCTCGAACATAAACGGGCCGCTACCAATTGGCTGCGTCAAAAGATTAAGCTGATCAAGCTCAACTGGGCTTAATTGCTCAAACACATGTTTGGGCAAAATTGGCATGCTCAAGGCCGAGAGCAATGGCGCATAGGGTTCGCGCAACGAAATGACCAAAGTTGTGTCATCGGGTGCAGTAACCTTGCGCACCAAGCCCTGAAGATCGGTCAATAATGGCGTGGTTGGGCTGATGCTTTGCATGGCGCTGATCGTCCAAGCCGCATCAGCAGCAGTCAAGGTCGTATCATCATGCCAACGAATATCGCTGCGCAAGGTCATGGTCAGGGTTTGGCCGATACTATCGCTTTGCCAGCTTGTAGCAACATCAGGTTGCGGAGCGAGGCTTTGATCAAGCTTAGTTAAACCACGATAGAGCAGGCCTAAAAGTTGAGCTTCTTCGTGGCAGGTTGGTTTCCACGGGTGCAAAGCTGCAATATCTTGGGCCGTGCGAATGGTTAACGTACCACCTTGCGGAACCTGAATTGGCGGTGTGGTTGGCTCGTTGGTGGGTGCTGGTGTGGAGCCGAGGCTACATGCTGTGAGCAAAACAGCCAATAATCCTAGGGTCAATATTCGCATCATAGAAGCTTATTACTCCACAAGAGCGCTAGAACGCCCACTCGAATCAACTAAACAAGCCCATCGCATAGCCCAAACCCATATAGGTGATGACCCATGCCACTAAGCCGCAACCCATACCAAGCGCAAAGCGCGGCCATGGCATTCCTAAGGCACCAGGAATTAAGGTTGTGCCTAAGCGAAACGTTGGTAATATTCGAATCACAATCAGCCCAAGCACCGCACGCCGTTCCAGCCAACCGACAATTCGGTCGCGTCGCCGTTGGGATAGACCGATCTTGGGGCCAATTCGATTGAGTAACGGCAAGCCACCGCGCCGCCCAATCCAAAACATGGTTACAGCACCTGGCACTAAAGCCAAGATAGCCAAGCCCATCAACCAAATTGGCAGATCGCCTTGGCGGCCAAGCAAAAAGCCACCAGCAACCAACACAAAATTGCCTGGAATTGGCAGTGGTGCGCCAAATTCGCTGAACAACAAATAACTCAACGTGAGCCAGTAGACATTGGCCTCAAGCTGAATAACCGCACTATTGAAGGCCTGAACGATTGAATCCCACATAGGTTGCTTCCACCTAGATAACCGCGCATCTATCATACACTGATTTGGGTAGAACAGAACATCAAGCAAAGACCATACATAACGTTTTTTAACTACGAAGGACACCAAGAGCACGAAGGGGTTCTCAATCCCTTGTTCGTGCCTTACCCAACGATTTGGCTAAGATCCTGCGAGCTTAACTGAATCCTGACTCATCTCCCACGGTGGCAGGCTAGGAGGTGAGGGCATCAACAGCGCTGGCAAATTCCACCCAATAAAATAACCAGTACAGCTAACCACGTAGCTAGCTGATTGAGTTTTTAAGCGGTAACTCTTGCATACCCATAGTAAGCGATCAACAATTAATAAAGCCTCATCATTTCTTCACACTGATGACATTGTATGACACAGAGGCATGCGATAGTATTTAGGTGGAAGGGATTGTCGGATCAAGGCTTGGCTCACGATTTTGCTAGCAGGAACACACCAATGCAACCGCGTACTTGCTTCGTTCTAAGCCCTTGCTTGGGTGCAATGCCTGCCCCAATTGGCTTGATGCCAACCACAGCCCCAATATCTCGGTTTGAGGGAACGAAGCGTTCTGCATGGTGGTTATTCTTGCATAATCAGGCTTCAGACCGACCAACAATCGGTTTATATGCCCTGATGCGGATGGCAACGCTCGGCTATACTTTGGTCATCCTGCTGCCATACCAAATGCTTGGTGTGTTTGGGCGTTGGTAGCAGCGTCAGCGTTTATAGGGGGGAACCATGAGCAACTGGGAAAAGACGTTTGGTAAGCGCGATTTACCAACACCACCAGCATGGGTCAATTTTTTCAATCCACAGCAATGGCAAGATTTTCGCCAAATCGTGGAGCGTTATTTGAAAAATCTTGGTTTGCCCGTGCGGCCTGAAAACCAAGGCTTTGTGGTGCTTGCTGACCATGCAGGGTGGAGTAAAGATACCCGCATTGGGTTAAGCTCACTGGCTCAAAAATGCTATGCCCATCCCCAATCGCAATGGCTGGCAGTTATTACCGATCATTTTGAGGCAATGCACAAGGGTTTTGAAAACGAAGTGCTCTTGCAAGATGAAATAAACGATTTTGAAAGTATTCGCGATTTGTTGGCAATTCGCTTGTGGGCCTTGGAGCCTGAGTTACGCGAGAAGCTGATTTATCGCGAAGATTTACAGGATGTCTGCTCGGTGCTGGTGTTTGATTTGCCCACCACGATTCGTAGCGTAAGCAGCGACGAAGCGATGGCTTGGGGCAAAACCAACGAGGAATTGTTTGCGGTCGCCTTGGAAAACTTGCGTGGGCGTGAGTTGCGCCTCACCGAACATGAACTGGACGATGGCATTAACGTGCTAGCTATCACTGGCGACGATTTCTTGATTGGTTCGCAAAGCCTGTTGCTTGAGCAATACCCGCAATGTGTCGGGCGTTTCGGCTCGTTGGTAGCAGTGCCCAATCGCCATGTGGTGCTATGCTATCCCATTAATGAGCCAATTGCCTTGGAAGCTTGGACGAGCATGTTACCAGTCGTGGAAGGCATGTATCGCAATGGGCCTGGCTCGATCTCCAATCAGGTTTTTTGGTACGATAACGGTGCATTTACCCACTTGCCCCACTCGCAAGAGCAGCAAGCGGTGCGTTTATCGCCGCCAACTACCTTTTTAACGACCTTTCAAGAATAGAAGCTCAAACCAGATTAAAATTCGCTAGCCTGCTGTTGCCAGAAGGGTCAACAGCAGGTTTTTTGTTGTTTAATTGATAAGGTACACACTGCAACTACCATACATTCTTATCTTAAAAAAAGGTAAATGATTGTGACATTTGTGAAAATGGTTATTAATCGTTTACTCATATTAAGCTAGTAGACAAAGGTTAAGAACTATAGGTATACTGGATGTAATTCAATTAGTACTAAAGAAAGGAGATCGCATGAAGAAATTGGCTGTACGCAAAGTCGAAACCCTCAAAACCACAGCAGCATTCTATTCAGGTGGTTGTGAATGGATTCCATAAACACCCTGCTGTAAAACCCACCTCATCGAAGCACATCCTCTTTCCATCATCGCATTGCTTCAAATACCCAACACTTAATGAAACTAAATACGATCATTTTCATTCCAATGAAGGATTTCCGTGAAAAAGATCACCTTGCGTAAAGCTGAAACCTTGAAAACCCCTGCGGCATTGAATGCTGGCGGGTGTAATTCAGGCGTTGGCAGAATTATTATGATTCGCTAAGCCAGTACAGCAATACGTTCTGAAGCAAACCACCACCTACATTTTGCTCCAAGGCTTCAGAGTAATCGCGGATGATTGTCGCACACTTAACTATCATCTTAAAGGAGCAACACTATGAAGAAGATCACCATTCGCAAAGCAGAAACCCTCAAAACGACTGCTGCTTTCTACGCTGGCGGCTGTGGCAGCCCAATCGGCCCAGGTCGCGGCGGTGTGCAAATCCCATAATTCTGATACCTCACAACTACGCTATTTGCACATACCTTGATTTCCTCCTCAGCCTGCAAATAGTTCCACTGGGTAACATAGTGCCGAATAATCCCCTATCCAACTAGGGTTATTAGGAGTGTTCACATGAAGAAAATTACCATTCGCAAAGCTGAAACCCTCAAAACCACCGCTGCCTTCTATGCTGGTGGCTGTGGCGGCCCGATTGGCCCAGGTCGCGGCGGTTTGATCCCATAATCGGTTCCCCCTTTACGATTAACTTAAGGAGCAAGCAATGAAGAAAATTACTATTCGCAAAGCCGAAACCCTCAAAACCACCGCCGCCTTCTATGCTGGTGGTTGTGGCCCGATTGGCCCAATCCGTGGTGGCACCCTAATTCCATAATTCTTCCCTTTGCTATTTGCATTCCTTCCCGCTCTTATCTCCCGCTGCAAATAGTTCTACAGATAGCTGATGAATGATTAAGCCATAGCCCATAGTGGTATGGGTTTATTAGGAGTACCTTATGAAAAAGATCGCTATTCGCAA
>NZ_DOPT01000023.1:56393-56525 GCF_003512625.1 Herpetosiphon sp.
AAAGCCGAAACCCTCAAAACCACCGCCGCCTTCTATGCTGGTGGCTGCGGCGGCCCGCGCCCACTCCCATAATTTTGCTTGATTAATTATGAATCCAAGGAGTTTTCCAATGAAAAAGATCGCTATTCGCAA
>NZ_DOPT01000023.1:56612-91766 GCF_003512625.1 Herpetosiphon sp.
GCCGAAACCCTCAAAACCACTGCTGCCTTCTATGCTGGTGGCTGTGGCGGTCCCCCTCGCCAAATCCCATAATTTTACTAGGCCAAGGAGCTTGCCAATGAAAAAGCTTGCTATCCGCAAAACCGAAACGCTCAGAACAACCGCTGCTTTCTATGCTGGTGGCTGTGGGGTTCGTTTTCCATAATCGTAAACGCTAACCGACAACGAATTAATGTGTGTAAAGGAGTTTTCCAATGAAAAAGCTTGCTATCCGCAAAACCGAAACCCTCAAAACCACTGCCGCTTTCTATGCTGGTGGCTGTGGCCCAATTCGCTTGCCATAATCGTAAGCGCTATACCGACGACGAATTAATGTGTGTAAAGGAGCTTTCCAATGAAAAAGATTGTTATTCGCAAAACTGAAACCCTCAAAACCACCGCCGCTTTCTATGCTGGTAGCTGTGGCCCAATCTTCGCCCAACCCTAGTTTCGGCTTGGATTCATTAAGCATCTTAGGGGGATTTTTATGAAGAAGCTAACAATTCGCAAGGCCGAAACCCTCAAAACCACTGCTGCCTTCTATGCTGGTGGTTGTGGTGGGCCAATTAGTCCTTTCCCAATCCTTGAACCTTAGTTTGTACTAATTGGAACACGTGTGTAAGGAGTGTTTTTATGAAGAAGCTAACAATTCGCAAGGCCGAAACCCTCAAAACCACCGCTGCCTTCTATGCTGGTGGTTGTGGCCCCATCGTGATTGGCCCAGGCCCAATCTTCATTGAACCATAGGATTATTGCAGATTCTTTGTGTGCGTAAGGAGAACTCTCATGAAAAAAATTACTATTCGTAAGGTAGAAACCCTCAAAACCACCGCTGCCTTCTATGCTGGTGGCTGCGACCCAAGTTTCCCCATCGGCCCAATCTTAGAAAATTAGGCCAAGCTAATATGTGAGTAAGCGAGCAGGAGAAGGTTTTGGTTAATCCCAAACACTAGAAGGGTGGGTCTGGTGCTATGACGAGTATGGTTGCTGCTTCGCCGAATCCTTTGTATGCTGCTTCAGCCTTTGTTGATGTGTATCCATTTGTGCGTCAGCAAGAGAGCGAAGAAGAGTTATTAATTGGGCGAGTTGATACTAATAATTTTATTATGCTGCCGAAAGAGGCAGTCGAGGTTTTGGATGATTTGGCGCAGGGCAAGAGTGTTGGTGAAGCCCAAGCCCTCTATGCCGAACGCTACGGCGAAATCCCCGATCTGGCCGATTTGCTTG
Organism: Herpetosiphon sp.; assembly: GCF_003512625.1. Taxonomy (NCBI): domain Bacteria; kingdom Bacillati; phylum Chloroflexota; class Chloroflexia; order Herpetosiphonales; family Herpetosiphonaceae; genus Herpetosiphon; species Herpetosiphon sp. Next base: position 57,858 of record NZ_DOPT01000023.1, read on the forward strand.
AACAATTAGAATCTGAAGGTTTTGTTCAGCCACTGCATTCCGATACAGTGCGTTTTGGTCAACAATCCCCCGTAACTGCTGCTACTGCTAGCGCCAACCCCAATCAACCACGTGCTGTACGCTTTCACTTTACCTTCTTTCCAATCCGTTTGGCTCAAGTGTTGTTCAGCCCGATCTTACTGGTTTGCTATGCGCTCTTTATTGGTGGGGCGGCGGCAATCGTTGTAGCTCAACCATCAATTGTGGCCGGCTGGCGAGCCATGGTCGTCGATCAACAAATGGCGCTCTTTACCTTGATCATCATGCTGCATGGGTTTGTGATCACCTTTTTCCATGAGCTTGGGCATGCGGTGGCGGCCCGTTCGCGGGGAGTCGATGTGCGCTTTGGCATTGGGCGACGTTTATGGGTGATTGTGGCTGAAACTGATATGTCAGGCATTTGGTCGATTCAGCGCAACCTGCGATTTTTACCAATTTTTGCCGGCATGATTGTCGATTTGCTCAGTGCAGCAATTATGGTCTACCTCGCATTTATGCATCAACGCCAAATCATTAATCTTTCTGATTTTGGCTATATCTTGGTGCGGGCGTTTATGTGGAGCTACCTGCTGAATTTGCTGTTTCAATTTTATTTCTTTGTGCGCACCGACATCTACTATGTCCTCTCGACATGGCTTCGTTGCTCAAACTTAATGGGCGATACAGCAAATTATATGATCAATCGTTTCAATCGTTTATTGGGACGCGCTGAAGTTCATAATCAGGCAGCTATTCCTGAACGTGAGCGCAAGATTATCAAACGATATGCCTTTTTCTGGCTAATTGGGCGGATGCTGGCGTTTTATTCACTCTTCTTCTTAACCCTGCCAATTTTATGGAGCTATGCCAGCATTTTATTTGAACGAATGTTTGGTAGCGCCAGCGCTGGTATGCAGGTGCTCGATTCAATTTTGGCAGCCATTTTGATCTTTATTAGCCAAGCTGTTGGAATTTTCCTCTGGCTTTGGAGCTTGATCCGCAGAAAGGTTAGCGTCGATGACATCTAATACCAAGCAATTAATCATTTGGGTTGGCAATGCTGGCGAGCAACGAACTCAGGCTGCTCAAGCATGGTTAGCTGACCAAACTGCGGCACGAACTTGGTTGCTCAGCATGAATCGAGCCAATTTGGGCCATTGGGCCGGCTTGAATAGCTTTGTTAGCTCGCTATTACCAGCGATTAAGGCCCAAGCCCCCGAATTATTAGTCAAATATGATTATGAGTTGGCCTTGGTTTTGCCGCAATTGCAACGTGAATTGGCTGTGCGCAACCCAAGCCTCACCGATATTAGCAATCCCCAAGAGCGCACCCGCAATTATGCTGCTGATCGCGCCTTTCGGATTGTCCAAGGGCTGATTGATTTGGTCCATGAATTCCGCCAAACTGCGCCAGATCAGCCATGGGTCATTGTTTGTGATCAGTTTGATCAGGCTGGCTCGTTGGTAACCATGTTTTTCAAAGAACTCTTGCGGCGTGCCGACCCACGCATGAGCTTAACCATTGGCTTTTTAGTTGAACCCAACCAGCCAGAATTGCTGAACGAGTATCACAGCTGGCATGCGCATGTTGAGGTCGTGCAAGGCGCTTGGCAAGCTGATCCGCCGATTGTTATCGATCCGGCTGAGGCCAAACGCCAGCTCGAAGTGCTGGAACGTGAGCATACGTTTGATCCAATTGAGATTGAATTGCATCTGCCTCAATTGATTCAGCTGGCAACTGCCGCCAACGAGCCACGCAAACGCTTGGGTTTTATGCACGAAGGCTTGTCGATCTGTTCAACTCGTGGTTTATACGCCGATGCCTTGTATTATGGCGAGCCACTGCGAGTCGCCATGGAACACGAGTTTCCCAAGAGCGTCGATTTTCGCTTGAGTGCCTACTTAAAGCTCTACAATTGTTATATTGGGCTAAAACAAGCTGAACCAGCCTTGGATATTGCCGAAACTGCGGTGAGCATTACTGATAATCCTGCCCGTTTATATAGCTGGTATTATCTGATTGCAATGATTCATGCACGATTTGCCGAGCCACGCGATTTTGATAAAGCCGAGTATTACCTCGATTTAGGCATTGAAGCGATAAATAAAGCCGATATTCCAGCGCATGAAAAACTATTTCAATCGTCATTCAATCGCAATGGTTTAGCATTAATTCGTCACTTCCAAAAACGCCCCTTGGAAGCGATTGAAATTTGCCAAGAATGTTACAAAAATCTTGAAACTGGCTTAGATACCGAAGATCATAAGCTGCATCGCTCGGTATTGCTCTACAATATTGCTCAGGTTTACGATTCGCTCAAAGATTATCCAAAAGCAATCGAATATTATAGCTTGACGATTGAAATGGACCCCAACTACGCTGAATATTATAATGAGCGAGCCAATATTTATCTGCATATCGGCGATTATGCTGCTGCCGAACGCGATTACCAACGCTCAATCGAGCTTAGCCCACCCTACACCGAAGTTTGGACAAACCTTGGCCAGTGCTACCAAGTTCAAGAACATTTTGAAAAAGCCATTGGCGCATTCAGCCGAGCGCTCGATATTGACCCCAAAAATGTGGTTGCGCTCAATCATCGAGCTGAATGCTACGAGGGTTTGGGCCAAACTCAGGCGGCAATTGCCGACTACAGTGCCAGCCTAAAGCTGAAAACCAGCGAAGCCTCAACCTTTGCCAACCGCGCGATTCTCTACTACGAGTTGGGCGAAATTGAAGCTTCATTGGCCGATTTGAATACCGCCATCAGCCTCCAACCCGATCTCGCTGAGCTGTATGAAAATCGTGCGGTCGCTTTGGAAGCGCTCGAACGCCATGCTGAAGCTGAACACGATCGTCAACAAGCGATTTTGTTGGCCAAAGCCCACGAGGTTAATGGCTAAACTCTAATTTGTTGGCGAAATCATTGCTATACTGAGCCTCAAGGTGTTGCTGCCTTGAGGCTGCTTGTATTTGGGGGTGTCGATGCCAACCATATTTAGTCATGTTGCCCCTGCTTTGATAGTTGGTTTAGCACTTGGGCGTGAGCGTATGAGCCGTCCATTGCTGATTTGTGCTTCGATTGCGGCGATCAGCCCCGATTTCGATGGGATTAGTTTTTGGCTGGATATGCCACGGGGCACATTATTAAGTCATCGTGGTTTTACCCATTCAGTTGGTTTTGCAACGATTATTGCTAGTATGGGCGCGTCTTTCGCGCCCCGTTTGGGTTGCAAACGCTGGGTGGCTGGCTTAACCCTGTTTTTGGCGGTGCTCAGCCATCCACTCTACGATATGCTAACCAACGGCGGGAGTGGTGTGGCCTTGTGGTGGCCCTTCAGCAGCCAGCGGGTTTTCTTCGATTGGCGGCCAATTGCCGTGGCTCCGATCAGCGCAGCACGGCTTTTTTCTGCACGAGGCTGGAATGTCTTGCTTTCTGAATTAACTTGGATTTGGCTGCCCTGGCTGGGGATTGGCCTGATGTTGGCTTGGTTACGACGGCAGTATGATACGTCCAAAGCCCAAATGCATGCGTAGCATAACAATATCAATAGTGTGGGGTGATGCTCAAAATGGCGCAATTTGATGCGATTGTGGTTGGCGGTGGGCATAATGGCTTGACCTGTGCCTGCTATTTGCAAAAGGCCGGAATCAAAACCCTAGTGATCGAACGACGAGCGATCGTCGGCGGCGCAGTTTGCACCGAAACCATGTTTGGTGGCTATAAGATGGATGTTGGCTCATCGGCCCACATTATGATTCACCTGACTCCTGTAGTGCGTGAGCTTGAACTGCACAAATTTGGGCTTGAATATATTGATATGGACCCATTTGCTTGGTATCCATTGCCCGATGGCTCGGGGGCAATTGAATTTTGGCGTGATTTAGACAAGACGTGTGCTTCGATTGAGAAAATTTCACCCAAGGATGCCCATGCTTATCGCCAATTTGTGGCGTTGTGGGGGCCGCTCAATGAAGGGGTTTTCGATGTATTTCTCAAAGCACCTTCGCCTGCCAACTTAGGCCGCCAAATGCTAACGGGCCAATTCAAAGGCGAAAAAGGCACGCATCCGCTGGATATTCTGCGGCGCTTGTTTACCTCGTATGGACATTTGATCAACGAAACCTTTGAGAGCGAAGCAATGCGGGCAGCAATGGGATGGCTAGCAGCGCAATCTGGCCCACCACCGCACGAAATTGGCACCGGCGATTTTGCGGGCTGGCACGCGATGCTGCATGAAAGTGGCGCGAAACATCCGCGTGGTGGTTCGGGCATGTTGACCCAAGCCATGGCGGCACGCTTCAAAAGTGATGGCGGTACGCTGCTGCTTGATGCCCCAGTTGAACGGATTGTGGTGCAAAACGGCGTAGTGCACGGCGTACAATTAACCTCGGGCGAAACTTACACCGCACCAACGGTTATTTCCAATGCCCATGTGCAAACCACCTTATTAAAACTGGTTGAGCCTGAGCAACTGCCAAATGGTCTGGTCGAGCGGGTTGGCCGCATTCGCGTTGGCAATGGCTTTGGGATGGCGGTGCGCTGTGCTGCCGATGAATTGCCCGATTATCTGGCTGCGCCTTCTGGTGGTCGCCCGCATCCTTCACATCATGGGTTGCAATTGCTTTGCCCTTCGATCGACTACCTGAATCGCGCGGTTAGCGATTATGATCGCGGCGTGCCAGCGACCGATCCAGCGGTAATTGCCATGACATTTAGTGCAATCGACCCCGATGTTGCACCCAAGGGCAAGCATACGCTGTTTTTGTGGGGTCAATATCATCCGTATCAATTAAGTAATGGCGAAGATTGGGATAGCATTGCCGAGCGCGAGGCCGACAAATTACTCGAAGTCGTGTATCGTTATGCCCCCAATATGCGTGGCAAAATTAGCAACCGCTATGTGCAAACTCCCTTAACCTTGGAGCGCACCTTTGGCATGTTGCGTGGTAATGTGATGCATGTCGAAATGTCGTTCGATCAGATGTTTGCCTTCCGCCCGCTGCCTGAGCTTTCCGAATACCGCGTGGCGGGAATTAAGGGCTTATATTTGACCGGAGCCAGCACCCATCCTGGTGGCGGCGTATTTGCGGCCTCAGGTTACAACACCGCCCAAACCGTGCTCAAAGATCAGCAGCCATCACGTCAATGGGTTGGCTGGACGCTCGGGGCGGCTGCCGCTTTAGGTGTGGTGGCTTGGGCCAAGAAGAAGTAAATTGCTACGATAAACCGCCAAGTTTATAGCTTGGCGGTTTATCTTTTAAAATTAAACTTGTTGTTCCTGTTTTCAAGTTCGGACAATTCGTAAAAACCGTAAAATACTATTGATATGAGCACTTTTTAATCAATAATAGTACTTATTTGCTCAAAATAGTTTCAATTATCGCAACATTCGATATGCTAAAATCAAATATCGGTGCTGATTGAAAGACAAGGGTGCTATGAACAAAAAAACATTAACGAGTTTGTTTGCCGAGTCAATCTACCAAATTCCAGATTATCAGCGTGGTTATGCTTGGGAAGAAAAACAGTGGAAAGATTTTATACAAGATATTGATGCCCTGGTCGATGAGCAGGTGACCAGTCATTATACTGGAACCGTTGTAGTTTACGAAGGCCGCGACGCTGAAAAGCGACCATATGGCCGAAAGAAGCTAAAAGTGCTTGATGTGGTTGATGGACAGCAGCGATTAACCACCACTTGCCTCTATCTTTCAGTAATTATTCGCGCACTGATTCAGCATGGAGAGTCGGACTATGAGCGCGATATTGATGATTTTCTGTATGCAGGCGCAACCTGCAAGCTGAACCTCAATAATGAAACTGGCGACATCTTTTATGATCTTTTAAAGACAGGCTATGTCAATACCCCGCTTCAGTCGCCACATCAGCATCGGCTCGTCGAGGCCCACCGTCGCTTTCAACACCACATTAGCGAGCAGTTGCAGCAACGAGGTGGCGCTGGGGTCGCTTATCTCAAAGAATTGCATTATGCGATTACCCAAAAACTCAATTTTACCTTCTATGTGATCGAATCAGAAGCCGAAATTGGCATGACCTTCGAGTTGATGAACTCGCGGGGCAAGGATCTTTCGGTGCTTGAACTGCTCAAAAATTATTTAATGCACTGGGTTTCGCGCAACGAAAACAACCTTGCAGATCGTGAAACCCTCACCAAACTGATCAATCGCAGTTGGAAAGACACCTACACCAACCTTGGCGCAAGTTCGGGCAACAATGAAGATCAATGTCTACGCATCGCTTGGACGCTCTATTGCAGCCATTCCCCAGCCAATTGGCATGGGTATGAAGGCTTCAAAGCTGATGAATACATCCCGCTGAGAACATTTAGTAAACGCACGAAGGCCGAGACAAAAATATTTATCGAGCACTTTGTGATGGGCCTTGCTGAAGTTTCACATCATTATGCCAGCATTATCAATCCAACCACCACCACAGCGCTATTCGAAGCTGAGCGGATTTGGCTCAGCAAGATTCGGCATACCGGCAACATTGCCAATTTCTTGCCCTTGATGGTGGCAGCCCGCAAGCAATACCAAGCAGGGCAGATTAGCGAAGGCGCATACATCGACATGCTCAAGGCACTCGAATGCTATGCCTATCGTGTATTTCTTTGGGCAGCCCGCCGCAGCAATGCTGGTAAATCAAGCTTCTATCGTTGGGGATACGAGATCTTTACTCAGCCGCAACTGATCAGTGATATTACGCGCGGGATTCATCAACTGACCCGCTACTATGCACCTGAAGATGATTTTATCAACGGCAATGCCAACCCCAGCGATTGGTATAGAACTCGGAATCGCTTGAGGTACACCCTGTTTGAGTATGAGTTACATCTGCTTGCGACCGAGGGGAAAAATAGCGAACCACGACTTGGCTGGGATCAGCTCAGCGATTCGACGATTGAGCATATTCTGCCGCAGAATCCAGCAAAACATTCGCATTGGAATGGCGTATGGAACAAAACCGCGTTCAATGCAAGTGTCCACGATATCGCCAATCTTGTGCTTACCCACAATAATGCCAGCTATAGCAACTTTGAGTTTGCCCGCAAAAAGGGCCAACCAGGCCTAAGTCCTAGTTATAGCGATTCTGATATTCGCCAAGAACGTAAACTCGCGGCCTTTGCCGATTGGACTCCCAAAGAGTTTGCTGAACGCCGAAACGAGTTGATCATATGGATCAATCAGCGCTGGAAAACCGTCGGCGAACCCGACAATGCAACGTTGGAAGTCAACGACGAGGCTGATGACGATGGCATCGAGCATCAAGAAGGATAAATTAGTCTGCAAACCGCCAAGCCTGAAACTTGGCGGTTTATCTATCCAATTCAAAATTATTTTTTTGCGAACGCTTGTAGGTCTGAACAATTCTAACTATCGAAAGATTCATTAGTGAAAGCAGCACAAAGATGCTCAAACCCAATAGAAGGCTATTATGTTGCAATAGTTTGATTACAAAGCGAATTAAGACTGCCCCAATCGCATAAATAATCAAACCTACTATAATCGCTCGAGCTTTACTCCAGGGCCTAACATAAGGTGGTGGCGCTTGATACATACTCTCTCCTTGGGTCACAATCCTCAACTCATTATACAAAGATTCTCCTACGCAAACAGAGCATTCTCGGCCAGCAAGCAGGGTAAAAATTGACAAAGTATTAAGCATAGGCTATGCTTGCCATAACTGCGTGGGCTTGGCAACGCACATTCATGCCATAATGCATGCCGATAGCCGTGATTGCTATCAGCAACCAAGTTCCATTCGAGGAGTCTTCGTTCCATGACAGAGAAGCGAACTCCGCGGCGACGTGTTCAACGGGCACAAACGCAAAACAACGCCGAAGTTATTTTGCTACCAGCTCCTAACCACACCACTACCGCATTTCGCCAAAAATCTGATACTGGCCGGATTGAGTCACTCAATCGTGGTGGCCGCTCTGCTCAACGACGGCGCAAGCAAGAACAACGCGCGGCCTCGATTGCGCGATCTTCGCTAGCGCAAATCGCTGGCACACCTACTCGTGCCCCACAAGCAATTTCTGAGCCAAAACAACCACGGCGCTCATTCAAAGCCGCCGCTCAATCGGTGCGTCAGCGTTTGCAGCTTCAACGCCGTTTGGTTGCACATAGTGTGATCCTGTTGGCCGCCTGTGTGGTGGCTTGGGGTCGCGGTTTTCCACTTAATCCAGTTTCTGATAATGCCACTAATCAAGCAATTCCCGAGGTTTTAGCTGCGGCCCAGTTGGTCGATGAAGTTGAAGCAGGTAATTTCCAACGGGTTGTGATCCCAATTTCAGCTACTCAGCCCCAAAGTGTTGGTGGCGGCGAGCATGAAGTTGTGGTCGATGTTGGCCCTGCTCTCATCAAACCAGCGCCAGAACGTGGCCCGGCCTTTGTGGCAACCCACTTGGTTGCTAACGAAGAAACCATCGCCGATATTGCTGCCAAATATACAATTACTCCAGAATCGTTGATTGCAGCCAATAATTTGACTGGCCCAGTCGCGATCGGCGAAACCTTGCGAATTCCACGGGTTTCGGGGGTTCCACACACAGTCAGCGAAGGCGAAACGATCACCGATATCGCCGAACGCTACAGTGTTGGTGCTGATGTAATTATGACCTTCCCACCCAATGGCTTAGATCAGGGCCAAGCCTTGATTGCTGGACGCGAAATTTTCGTGCCTGGAGCATCGTTGGCGGGAGTGCAAAATGTTTCAGTGCGCGGCGCAATCGATTCAATCAATCAAAAATCACAAGCCGCCGCAATTGTGCTGGCTGATCGCACCAATTTGCGCGAAGGCCCAGGCACGGCCTACGAGAAAATCGTCAAGGTCAATGCTGGCGAGCGTTTACAATTAATCGCCAAACACGAAGTTTGGGTCAAAATTCGCCAAAGTGATGGCGAAGTGGCCTGGGTTGCCCGCGAAGTTGTGAGCATCCCCGAGGAAGTTTGGTCGGCCTTGGAAGAGACCGATAACTTTCCGCCGCCGCCACCACCACCACCAGTTTGGGTTTGGCCAACCTATGGCGATTTGACCTCAGGTTTTGGCTATCGCAACTTTAGCGTTGGGCGGTTCCATAACGGCATCGATATTGCCAACCGCAAGGGCACGCCAATTTCAGCTGCCCGCCGTGGCACGGTGATCGAGGCTGGTTGGTGTAGCGGCTATGGCTATTGTGTCAAAATCAGCCATGGCTCTGGGATGGTCACCGAATACGGCCATATGATGTCGAATCCAGTGGTTTCCGAAGGCCAAGAGGTCGAGGCAGGCCAATTGATCGGCTATATGGGCAGCACCTATGATCGAGCTGGCGGTGGCTACTCAACGGGGGTTCACCTGCACTTCACCATCAAGGTCGATGGTACCGCAGTTAATCCACTCAAGTACCTACCCTAATTCAGCCAACTGTTGAGCTAGCGCCAGTGCCAATCGCATTGGCGCTTTTTTTTGCCAACAATGGTCGTTTCAGCGTGCCGTTGGATTCTCATTCATCGGCAATCACCATCTGCATTCCCAAATATTTAATGTATCCTATAGAAGCCTTGTTCACCACCCTTCCGTCCCGCCTCAAGGCGGGATACGCAGGAGGGTTTTCATCCCCCTGCACCCCCAAATATTTATCCTGTGGAAAGTTATGATTATTGCAACACCCTAACCTTGGTGCTCTTTGCGACAGATTGCTGATTCCTGAACCCACATTGACAACGCCTCTGTAATAAACAATCTCCAACTAACAATCAATGAGTAGGAAGCAACAAAACAAAAGCCTACTCGCCATTGAGTAGGCTCTGCTAGGTGGGAACCGTGGCTAGCGGAAGGGCGGTGCTAGCCACGACCTAATTGCAAGACTTGCTGACTCCGTTCACGCCCACTGGTCGTCAGTTCAAGTTGTTGGCCTTGGCAGCGCACCAAACTTCGCCGCTGAGCCAGATCAAGCACTCGTTGCGCAAACTTGTTATTCCATTGCAATTCGCTTTGCAAATGGTCAATCGTGCTTTCATGGGCAGCGTCGGGGCTACCTTCGTGTTGCAACAGGTGCACCAAGAGCGTATCGGCAGCAAATTGAATTCGTTGGCGAGCCAAGCGCTGTGCCCGGGCAACCAAGCCTTGTTTGGAGCTGAACAACAAGGCCAAGCCAAATTCAACTCCGGTAACTGTGGCAATTGCGCCTGCAACCGAGCCATTCAGCATAAAGGCTAAGCCAAAGCCAGCAACTGCGGCAATCGCTCCAGCCGCAATCGCCAAGCCAATCATCCACGGCAGGCGGTCGGTCAGCAAATAGGCCGTGGCCGCAGGCACAATCATCAAGGCCACCACCAAAATCGCGCCAACCGCCGTAAATGCACCAACCGTGGTAATTGAAACCACCGCCATCAGGCCATAGTGAATGAGAATTGGCGAAAAGCCAAGGGTTGCTGCTAAGCCAGCATCAAAAGTAGCCAATTTGAGTTCTTTGTAAAACACACTAATAAAAATCAAATTGATCAAACATAAGCAGCCCATGATCCACAGCGATTGCGGCCCTAAATCGGTTTCGCCAAGATACCAATGGTCGAAGCCGACAAACTCGATGTTGCCATAGAGCACCGCATCGGCATCAAGGTGAACATCGGCATAATATTTCGAGACGAGGAAGGTTCCCAAGGCAAACATAGCTGGAAACACAATCCCAATTGCCGATTCGCCGCCAACGCGCTGGGTATTTTTGAGCAACTCAACCAAGCCTACGGTAATCAGGCCTGCCAAGGCTGCCCCAAAAAAGCCTGCCAATAAACTTGGGCCTTGCGCAATGAAATAGCCCGCTACCAAGCCTGGCAAAATCGCATGGCTAATCGCGTCGGCCAGCATCGCCATGCGCCGCAAGATGAGAAAACAGCCAAGCGAGGCACAGGCAGCCGCCACCAAAATTCCAGTCAGAATAATTGCAAACGTGCTACTCATTGGCTTATTCTCCTTTGGCTGGCTGAATTTCGCGGTTACGTGGCTCGTTGTTCAGCGAATGGTTTTGACGGATTTTCGCCCAAACCAAGCCACGGGCTGGCGCGAACAAGAGTGAAATAGTCACAATTGCGGTTAAGCTCAGGATAATCATTGGCCCAGTTGGCACATGCTGTTGCCCAAGGCTCAGCATGGTTCCGGCGATGCCTGCGCTTGCGCCAAACACGCCTGACAGCACCAACATCACGCTTAATCGATGCGTCCATTGACGCGCTGCAACCGCTGGCCCCACCAACATCGCCGCCATCAACACCACACCCACCGTTTGCAAGCCAATCACGATTGCCACCACAATCAAACTGGTGAGCAAAATGCCCAGCCGATTGGGTGGAAAACCAAGGCTGGCGGCAAAGGCGGGATCAAACGCCAATAGCTTAAATTCTTTATACAGCAACACCAAACAGCCCAGTGCCAAACCACCCAAAATGCTCATCGTTAGCACGTCGGTAGCAACCAAGGTCGCTGCTTGGCCAAACAAAAAGCGATCAAGCCCAGCTTGGTTGGCATCGTTGCGCTTGGCAATATAGGTCAGCAGCAAAATCCCAACCCCAAAAAAGACGCTCAGCACAATCCCCAAGGCGCTATCTTCGCTAATCCGCGTATCGCGCACAATGCGATTGATTACCAGCGTGCCAACCCAACCAGCAATGCCCGCCCCCAGCAAGAGCACAATCGGCGCTTTGGAGCCAGTCAATAAATAAGCGATGGCAATGCCTGGCAAAGCGGCATGCGAGAGCGCATCACCTAGCAAACCTTGGCGACGCAAGACCGCAAAACAGCCCAAAATGCCGCTGACAATGCCTAAGACCATGGCTCCCAAGGCCACATTGCGCAAGGTGTAATCGCGAAATAAATCTAAGATACTCATGCAGCACCTCGAATCAGGCTTTGGGTTCGGCCACCATAGGTTTGGCTAATATTCTCGGGTGTCCAGATTGTTTTCATCGGACCAGCAGCGATCATGCGTACATTCAACAAGGCCACCCAATCAAAATATTCGGGGGCTGAATCAAGGTCGTGGTGCACGCAGATCACGGTTTTGCCGTCCGAGCGCAGTTGTTGCAATAGGCTGATGATCGCTCGTTCGGTCACGGCATCCACGCCGACAAACGGCTCATCCATCAGATAAAGTTGGGCACGTTGGGCCAAAGCGCGGGCCAAAAAGACCCGTTGTTGTTGGCCGCCGCTGAGCTGGCTAATTTGGCGTTGGGCAAAATCGGCCATGGCCAGTTGCTCTAAACAATGCAGCGCCCATTCGCGGTCGGCTTTGCTGGGTCGTTTGATCCAACCGAGTTGGCCGTAGGTTCCCATCAACACCACATCCAAGGCATTAGTCGGAAAATCCCAATCGACGCTGGAGCGTTGTGGCACATAGCCAACCATCCGGCGTGCTTTGGCATAGGGCTGGCCAAACATCTCGACCGTACCAGCCGCCACGGGCATCAAGCCAAGTGTCGCCTTGATCAAGGTTGATTTGCCTGCGCCATTTGGCCCAACAATCGCCGCCAACACGCCCGTTGGCACACTCAAATCAATATCCCACAACACCGGCTTATCTTGGTAGGCCACAGTTAAATCGTGAATTGCAAGCGGTTTTGCACTAGCGTTCATATGGTTTGGCTCCTTTATGAGGGGGCAGGAATGACTTACAAGGATAGGTTGTTAACAATGATTGGGTGGGATTTACCATCGATTGCCATGCCCTCACCCCCTACCCCCCTCGCCCGCCGAGCGAGGCGAGGGGGAACCACCGGAGCATGAGCGGTGGAACGCCCCTCGCCCACCGCAGTGGGAGAGGGTTGGGGTGAGGGAACGTTACAATTGGTTTTTCATCCAATGAACCATTACACCTAACCACTGACTACTGGCCCCTCGTCACTACTTCAACGCATTAACAATCGTGGTGACGTTATGGCGCACCATGCCGATATAGGTTCCTTCTTCAGTGCCAGCATCGCCCATGGCATCGGAGAACAACTCGCCACCGATCGCCACATCCCAGCCGCGTGATTGAACGGCTTTTTGGACAGCATTAATCGTGGTTTGGGGCACGCTGGATTCGACAAAAATCGCTTTGATTTGGCGAGTTTGAATAAATTCGGCTAGGCTTTGGACATCGCCTGCCCCTGCTTCGCTAGCCGTACTCAACCCTTGCAAACCGCGCACCTCAAAGCCATAGGCTGAGCCAAAGTAGCCAAAGGCATCGTGAGCCGTAATCAGCACACGGCTTTGGCTGGGCACGGTTGCAATCAAGGCCTTAACTTCTTCATCCAAGGCGGTCAGTTCTTGGGCGTAGGCAGCAGCGTTGCGCTGATAATCGGCTGCATGAGCTGGATCATAGCTCGCCAAGGTTTCAACGATGATGGCAATCGTATCGCGCCATAAAATTACATCGAACCAAACATGCGGGTCGAAAGATTCGCCGCCAGTTGCATGCAAGCGGCTTTGATCGATTTGGCTGGTGACGGCAATCGTTGGTTTTTGGCGATTGAGCTTTTCGAGCATATCGGTCATGCGGCCTTCAAGCTCCAAGCCGCCATAAAAAATCAAATCAGCATCATCGAGAATCCGCACATCGCCAACGCTGGGTTTGTAGAGGTGTGGGTCAACACCTGGCCCCATCAAGCCAAGCACTTCGACATGCTCGCCACCAACATGCTTGACGACATCGGCAATCATGCCCACGGTTGCCGCTACCCGTAGCGGGGGATTAGCGCTGGTTTGTTGGGCAAAACTGCTAGGGCCACAACTTACCAGTAGCAATACCAGCAATACCAAAAGATTTTTTCGTTGCATAGAACTACCTCATTTTAATGATAAAATAAATTATTTAGGCATACCTAAAAGCGGTAAGTAAAAAAGAGCGTCTAAATTGAACGCTCGATTTGCACTTGAATGCGCGTTGCCAAGCGTGAATCAAGCACCTGTTGGGTTTGCTCAGCACCAACCCACAAGGTCAATGGGCCATCAAACGGTGCTCGGGCAATAATTGTAATAACGTTGTTGGGAGTTAAACCTAGATCCGCCAGGTAGCGCAAACGAGCAGCATCACGATCTTCAACCTCGACGATCCGCGCAATTTGATTCAGCTCCAACAAAGCCAATGAGCATGAATCACGCTGCGGAATACTGCCATCGCGGGCCGGAATGGGCGAACCATGGGGATCAAATTGGGGATGCCCCAAATATTCGGCAATTCGTTCTTCCAGCGCTTCAGAGAGCACATGCTCCAACACTTCGGCCTCATCGTGAACTTCATCCCACGACATGCCAAGGGCTTGCACCAAATAGAGTTCCAGCAAACGATGGTGACGAATCATCTCAAGCGCGATTTTCTCGCCAATCTCGGTGAGCCGCACCCCATAACGAGCCTGATAATCGACTAATTCTAAACTCTCGAGCTTTTTGAGCATCTCGGTGATGGTGGGCGCACTAAACCCGAAGTAACTAGCCAGCCGACCGTTGGAGACAGGCGCTTCCTCTTGTTGAAGGGTATAAATTGCTTTCACATAATCTTGTACGCCTGCCGTAATTCGCATAACCTATCAATCCTTTCTTTTAGGTACCACCTAAGTATAAAGTTGATTGAGGTTAAATGTCAAGTGGTTATCAAACGTGTGAGGATTCGGTCAGACAGCTGGCTATCGGCGATCAGAACATTCGTAGGATTTCAATGATCCCTACATCCCATAGCCGATAGCCTCATTATCCTTAGTGGCTTTACTCCGATCCCCGATCCCCAACAACTGATCCCCAATTGCTAATAAATTGGCAAATAGCGATCAAGCTCCCATTGCGAGACGTGGCGGCGGTAGGCATCCCATTCTTGGGTTTTGGCCTCGATATAGCGCTCGTAAATGTGTTCACCCAAAGCTTCTTGGATCACACTATCACGTTTTAATTCTTCCAAAGCTTCGCCCAAGGAAACAGGCAAGGTTTTCAGGCCACGGGCAATTGGGTCAACGTGGTACAAATCTTCTTCGGCTGAGGGTGGTGGCATGAGTTTACGCTTAATCCCATCAAGGCCAGCAGCCAACATCACCGAGAAGGCCAAATAGGGGTTGGCCGATGGGTCGGGGCAGCGCAACTCAATCCGCGTGGCTTGGTTCGAGCGGCCAGCACTGATGCGCGGAATGCGCACGAGCGCTGATCGGTTGGTACGGCCCCAACTAACATAAATTGGTGCTTCATAGCCAGGCACAAGCCGTTTATAGGAGTTGACCAGCGGAGCCAGCACGGCGGTCATGCCCAAGGCATGGTCAAGCAAGCCTGCGGTAAAATGCTGCGCCAACAACGATAAATTGTTGGTTTCGTGATCATGAAACTCATTGCGACCCGTTACGATCGATGACAAACTTTGATGAACATGCATACCCGACCCATTGATCCCAGCAATTGGCTTGGGCATAAAAGTGGCATGCAAGCCATTTAATTGGGCAATTGCCTTCAGTACCGTGCGAAAGGTGACGGTATGATCGGCGGTGGTCAAGGCATCGCCATATTCAAAATCAATTTCATGCTGGCCAATCGCTACTTCATGATGGCTCGCTTCGACTTTGATCCCGAAGGTTTGCAATGAAGCTACCATTTGGCGGCGAATATGGGTAGCATAATCAGTTGAAACATCAAAATAGCCCGCTGCATCGTGGGGCAACGGAATCAACTCGCCGTTCGGGCCTGGTTTAAACAAGAAAAATTCTAATTCAGGCCCAGTATTATAGATAAAGCCCAATTCGGCGGCTTGGGCCAGCGTGCGTTTGAGCACATGGCGCGGGTCGCCAGCAAATGGTTGATCATCAGGCGTGTAGACATCGCAAATAAACCGCGCGGTGATATAATCGCCGGTGCTCTCCCATGGAATCACCGCATAGGTATTGAGGTCGGGCACCAAATACATATCGCTTTCGGCGATGCGGGCAAAACCTTCAATCGATGAGCCATCGAACCATACACCATGGTCGAGTGCTTCGTGAATTTGCGAAACAGGAATCGTCACATTTTTAATAATCCCCACAATATCGGTAAATTGGAGATTAATAAACTGGACTTTTTGTTCGACAATTTTTGCTAAAATTTCTTCTTTTGTGACTGGCATAACCTGAATGCTCCTTCGCTGACACCTAGCCACTGTGCATAATAGCCCAGTTGAGTTTGCTCATTATAGGGCAAAATAGCCAAAAATACTTGCTCGTACTTTGGGCAACTTGCCCGAATTGGCCTAGCCTTTGATCGCTGACCCCTCGGAGCTTCAAGCGGCAATTGGTTCTTGTAAAAGTACGGCAAACCAGCATTTGACAAAATACGCCGTTACGAGTAGAATACTCAAGCCCTAAACCAAACGGCGCATTCGTCTAGCGGCCTAGGACGTCACCCTTTCAAGGTGAAGATCACGGGTTCGAATCCCGTATGCGTCACCATTTGCACTCACTGTCCACGCAGTGAGTGCTTTGTTTTAACTCCTCCCACACTCCATTTAACCAAAACTTGACAATTCTTAATCGATTATGGTACTGTCTTGATTACTAAATCCAATGAAATAATAAAGTTTATTCAGTCCTCAATCGCATTGCTGCCCGCATCATCAACAAACAAGTTTCAATAATCCGCAACGTCCTAGACAGGAGTACGTTATGGTTCGCAAATGGCGTTGGAAATTCGCTTTGGTTAGCCTATTAACGACCGTTTTAGCCGCGTGTGGTGGCGGCAGCGCAACCCAAGCTCCTACCACCAATCCCAATCGGGTCACGCTGACGATTGAAAGCTGGCGCAGCGACGACCAAAAGGTCTGGACTGAGCAGATTATCCCGCTATTTGAAAAGAGCCATCCTGATATTCATGTGGAGTTTCGGCCCACCGCGCCGACCGAATACAACGCAGCGCTCAATAGCAAACTAGAGGCTGGCACTGCTGGCGATCTGATCACCTGCCGGCCTTTTGATGTTTCATTAGGCTTGTATACTGCGGGGCATTTGACTGCACTCGACGATTTGCCAGGCATTGCCCATTTTAGCGATGTAGCCAAGAGCGCTTGGCAAACCGACGATGGCAAGACGCTCTTTTGCTTGCCAATGGCCTCGGTGATCCATGGCTTTATCTACAACAAAGCGATTTTTAACGAGCTAGGTTTGACTGAACCCAAAACTGTCGATGAGTTTTTCGCGGTGCTCGATAAAATTAAGCAAGATGGCCGCTATACACCATTGGTGATGGGTACTGCCGAGCAGTGGGAAGCAGCAACCATGGGCTTCCAAAACATCGGGCCAAATTATTGGTTTGGTGAAAATGGCCGTAAAGCGCTAATCGATGGCAGCGCCAAATTATCCGATGCGGCCTATGTTTCGACCTTAAAAGATTTGGCACGCTGGGGCGATTATTTGCCCGATGGCTTTGAAGCAGTCAAATATGCCGATGCTCAGATGTTGTTTGCCTCAGGCAAAGGGGCAATTTACCCCGCTGGCTCGTGGGATATTAGCTATTTCAACCAAAATGCCAAATTCGAGCTTGGCGCATTCAAAGCTCCGGTTGCCAAAGCCAATGATCAATGCTTCATCAGCGACCATACCGATATTGGAATTGGGATTAATGCTAAGACTGCCCACATGGCTCAAGCCCGTACCTTCCTTGAGTGGATGACTGGGCCAGAATTTGCTGGCGAATTCAGCAATGCCTTGCCTGGCTTCTTCAGCCTCTCGGATTATCCAGTGAGCTTGAAAAATCCCTTGGCCCAAACCTTTGTTGATTGGCGCAAACAGTGTCAATCGACAATCCGCAATTCCTACCAAATTCTCTCACGCGGCGAGCCAAACCTCGAAAACGAACTCTGGCGGATCAGCGTTGGGGTGATTGATGGAACATTTGCGCCTGAAGATGCGGCCCAAGATCTGCAAAAGGGCTTAGATAATTGGTACAAAAAGCCCTAGTTTGCCCAAAGTAAGGCTACCTCGCTGAATTATTGGCGAGGTAGCTGGTTTGTTGAAAGAGTTTGCCTATGTTGCGCCCCAACAAATCGCGCCCACGCTGGCATATTGCGGTATTTCTAGCGCCAGCCCTGTTGCTGTATAGCATTGTGATGGTTTTCCCCTTGCTTGATACCTTGCGTTTGAGCTTGTTTAGCTCTAATGGCGAGAGTTTTGTTGGCTTAAGTAATTATCAACGCTTATTTACCGATAGCCAGTGGTGGCCCTATTTTTGGCGGGCACTCAAAAATACCGTGCTCTTTTTTATTTTACACATGGTGTTACAAAACCCCTTGGGCTTGTTGTTGGCAGCACTGTTGGATAGCAAAAACCTACGTGGGCGCAGCATCTACCGCACCCTGCTATTTTCGCCAACCATGCTTTCGTTTGTAATTGTGGGCTTTGTGTGGCAACTAATTCTTAGCCCAACTTGGGGCATTGCCCCAGCTATTAGTGAATTTTTGGGGGTGCGCTATCGGCCATGGCTCGGCTTAGAAAGCACTTCGTTGCCAACAATTGCCTTAATTTCAATTTGGCAATTTGTCGGTATTCCCATGCTCTTTTTTATGACGGCGCTCTTGGCCGTGCCCCAAGATATTTTGGAAGCAGCGCGAGTTGATGGAGCGAGTGCTTGGCAATTGTTCTGGCGAGTCAAGTTTCCGCTAATCTTGCCAACCGTTGGGATTGTGAGCATTTTGACCTTTATTGGCAATTTTAATGCTTTCGATTTGGTTTATACCGCCAAGGGAGCGCTGGCCGGGCCAAACTTTTCGACCGATTTGCTCGGAACCTTCTTCTATCGCACCTTCTATGGCTTCCAACTGCAACTTGGCGATTATGCCATGGGTACGACGATTGCCGTGATCATTTTCTTAATTATCTTATTTGGCAGCCTGTTGTATTTGCTGGGCTGGCAACGTAAGGTTGTAACCTATGAGCTCTAATTCGCTTGTGAGTGAACCATCAATGGCGCAACCCAAAGCCTCACCAAAGGCACTACGCCCGAGCCGCTGGCTCACACCATTGCTGGTGCATGCGGTGTTGGGCAGCTATACCCTATTGGCGATTGCGCCGGTGGTTTTGGTGGTGATGAATTCATTCAAAGGCTCGCAAGCAATTTTTCAACAACCCTACTCGCTGCCAGTTGGCGCAAATTTTGATCCGGTTGGCTATACCACCGTCTTTGAACAAACGGCAATCTTTCGCTATCTCGGCAATAGCTTGATGGTGACGCTTGGCTCAATTTTGCTGATTTTGCTGTTTGGTGCAATGACTGCCTTTGGTTTGACCGAATATCGTTTTCGCGGGCGCGGCTTTTTGACCTTATATGCCCTGATTGGCTTGATGATTCCGATTCGGTTGGCAACCGTGAGTATTCTCAAATTGATGGTTACCCTGAATCTGCAAGATACGATCTGGTCATTGATTATGGTGTATAGCGCTCAAGGCTTGCCGATGGCAATTTTTGTGCTTTCGCAATATATGCGCCAAGTGCCAACCGACCTCAAGGATGCGGCGCGGCTGGATGGAGCCAACGAATATCAAGTATTTTGGTTGGTTCTGCCCTTGATGCGCCCAGCCCTCGCGACCTTGGCAATTTTCGTGATGCTGCCAATTTGGAATGATCTGTGGTTTCCCTTGGTTTTAGCTCCTGGTGAGGCTTCACGCACGCTCACGCTAGGCGCACAACAATTCCTTGGTCAATTCCAAACCGATTGGAGCGCCTTGCTAGCGATGCTGACCTTGGCAATTGCCCCGGTTTTAGTGCTCTACCTCATTTTCTCGCGCCAACTGATTCGTGGCCTCACTGCTGGTACGGTCAAGGGGTAACAATTAGGCTTTATACGGACTCAACTCAAATTTCTAATTTCATCAAGCAACCATTGCTGGCCTCTGCATGTTA
This sequence comes from Herpetosiphon sp., assembly GCF_003512625.1. Lineage (NCBI taxonomy): Bacteria > Bacillati > Chloroflexota > Chloroflexia > Herpetosiphonales > Herpetosiphonaceae > Herpetosiphon > Herpetosiphon sp. The sequence continues at coordinate 77,762 of NZ_DOPT01000023.1, forward strand.
TTTAGGGGGTGCAGGGGGATGAAAACACCCTGCGTTTCCCTCCAGCGGAGGGACGGAAGGGTTGAGAAATGATGAAACCGACGAAATACCAGTAGTTCTTTAAAGCGTGTAGGGAATTAAAACCTCCGGCATTCTCCTCCAACAGAGAGCTAGCAGAGTGGCTAAGCATAAATAGCCCTAGCCGAAAGCACACTTTCTTGGTAGCATACACAGAGATTGGTTAATTGTGCAAGGAGTGCTCGTATGCGGCTGCTTAACCGAACCAACGAACGCCATGAAGATAACAATCCCCATCAACGTAAAATTCTGGTTGCCGATGATGATCCAGCGATTTTGCGCTTGGTTGAGGTGGCGTTAAGCGGCCAGCGTTATCAACTTGTGACGGTTTCCAATGGCCTCGAAGCGCTCAAAATGTATCGCGATGGTGAATACCAACTCTTGCTGATTGACGTGATGATGCCGTATATTGATGGCTTTACGGTGACTGAGCGGATTCGTGCACGCTCCGATGTGCCAATTATCATTATCACTGCGCGTGATGGCACCGATGATGTGGTACATGGATTTGAACTCGGCGCTGACGATTATATTACCAAGCCATTTCGTACTGCCGAGTTGCAAGCGCGGGTTGAAGCAATTATTCGGCGGGTCGAGGGCTATCAACATCGTAAGGCCTCGCCAATTGTGCGCATCGGCGATTTAGAAATTGACGAGCCACGGCATAAAGTGCTGCTTGCGGGCGAGGACGTTAATCTTACGCCGATGGAATTCGAGTTGCTCTATTTCCTAGCAGCCAACTCTGGCCAAGTTTTTGATCGTGAAGTATTGTTTCGTGAAGTTTGGGGCTACGAATATGTTGGCCAAACCAATTTGGTCGATGTGTGTGTGCGCCGTTTGCGCGAAAAAATCGAAGAGCAACCATCCAAGCCGCGCCGCATCCTGACTGTGCGTGGGGTTGGCTATAAACTGGCCGATGGTGGCTCATTGTAAGCATTGAAAATTGATTGTTAGGGATGGTTTTGCTCTATGAAGGACGCAAAGTTACGAAGGGCTATTGGCTTTGGGCTATCGGAGATTGATTGGCACCTGCCCTGACCCCTATAAGAGAACTAGTCTCTTCGAAGGCTTATTACGTTAATCATTCCATGGAGTCTAGAGCCAACGTCGCCGCCGAAAAAACCAGAGCATTCCAATGGTGATCGCGAGCATAATTGCCCAAACCATCAAATAACCATAGCGCCAGTGCAATTCAGGCATCAGATCAAAATTCATCCCATACAGCGAGGTAACGAGGGTTAGTGGCAGAAAAATCGTGCTGACGATCGTTAGTGCCTTCATAATTTCATTCATTTTGTTCGAGGAAACCGAGAGGTAGGTATCCAAGGTGCTGCCAACCACATCGCGCACCCCTTCGCTGAGGTCGGTAATTCGCACCAAATGGTCGTAAATATCGCGAAAGTAAATTTCACAATTGCGCGAAATCAGGTCGAACTCGCCGCGTGAGAGCCGCTGCATTACTTCACGTTGCGGCGATACAACCCGTCGTAAGGCCAAAATACTATGCTTAAGCTCCAAAATGCGGCGTAAAGCACTGGGCTTAGGGTCTTGAATGATGCTATCTTCGAGAAAATCGACCTCTTCATCAATCCGATCAAGGTAAGGTAGAAATTCATCAACAACGGCATCAAGCACGGCATGGGCCAAGAAATCGGCTCCGCGCTCCAGAATTCGGCCATCACGTACCGCCCGATCCCAAACGGTATCCAAAGCTGCTAAGCGTACATGCGAGGTCGTTACAACAAAATTACGGCCTAAAAAGCAATTAAGTTCATCGGTACTTAGGCGTGAAACATCCTCGCCCACTGCCAGTGTATGCACAATAATGAACAGATGATCGCCAAAATCATCAACTTTGGGTGGTTGATAGCCGGTGCTCAGCGTATCTTCGATTGCTAGCGGGTGAAAATGAAATATCTCGCGTAAGAAGGTGTCGTATTCGGTTTGCTGACAGGCGTATAAATTGACCCACAGCATGCCCTCGCCGCTGGCATGGAGGTCGTGAATTTCTTCAACAGTCTTGATTTTGCGTAATGGTTGGTCGGGCAAGCTATACAGTGCTTGAAACATAAACACCATCTTTTATGAGCAAAAAGGGCAAGTCCTGCGACTTGCCCCAAACTATCGATGCAATCTAGGCTTACTTGACGCTGGTAATTCCATCATCGGCGGCAATCAGGCGGGTACGAGCTGTATTCGAAAGATCATACAACCACAACTCGCTAGGGCCGCTAATCATAGGCTCTGCACCACGTTCGTTGTCGGGCGATTGTAAAGCCCGAACATACAACAGCGCATCATCAACCACAGCGACTGAACCTAAATCGCCAAGGGTTGCACCTTTGATAATTTGACTATCGTTGCTGCCTTGGCGACTGTGCAGGCTATAATTCAATACTTGGCCGCTACGACAAGCCACATTTAAATAGTAGAGTTTGTTATCGCTGCTCCACGAGAGCGGGCGTACCCACCATTGGTCGGTAATTGCATCGAGTTGCTTCCCAGTTTGGTCGAGCACCAAGAGATCCGCGCCACCATCAGCTCGGAGCGCTTCGACGGCAATCCGGGTGCCATCAGCCGAAACTTGGGCTTGACCAACGCTGCGATAATTGCCCAAGCTCGCTTGGCCAAGCAATCCATCAGTGCCACTCAACGGATTACTGATCAACAAGCCACCTTGACCGCCATCGGTATGGCCAACCGTCAGTACTGAGCCATCGGGCAAGGCATGCGGCATACGGCGGCTCCACTCGTCGAGCGGCGAGACCGCGCTCGCATCGCCGCCATTGGCTTTCACCTGCCAGAGTCGATAGCTATCAGGGGCCGCATCGCTCCAAGGGGCAGTAAACCAAATGATCCCGCCATCAAGCGACCAAGCAGGCTCGGCACAACCACCAACATCAGCGACCAAGGTTTCATTATCGCCATCAATTGTGCTGGTCCAGAGTGCGCCTTGGGTTGGCAAGCCATCGGGGTTGGCGCGACAGAAGGCAATTTGGGTACGATCAGGGCTGATTGCCACTGCACTTTCAATTGCCAAGGTTGTGGTAATTGGCACGACTCGCGAGCTTTCGTAGCGATACAAATCGCCTTTGCTGGCAAACACAACTGGTTGCTTGGGTGCGCTGGGTGAACCATTGCTCTTGGCTAGTGGATCATCGCCCAGCGTGGCGGTAGCGCTATCAGCAATCACCACATTTAAGCGTCCGCCATCGAGCTGCACCGTAAATGGCAAAGCCTGATCCAGCCCAATTTCAATTAATACCCCAGCTGAATCGCTGCTAGATTGCGAAACGACTGAGCGTACATGTTGCAGCGTATCAAGTTTGAGCACTTTGGTGAGCGTGACCGACGATGAACGCCAGAGATCATCGTGTCGCCATAGCGGCAGATCGATTTGAATCACGCTGGCAATTGCGCTATCGCCTGCGAGCAATTGGGCCGCTGCTGGAGGCACACAGCGCACGACACCGTTGACGGGGCCGCTGCTGGAGGTTAATTCTAAGAATAAGCGATCGCCATTGGGCGTGCGATCAAGCCCAGCGTTATTTAAGCGGGCGCTGAAGCGCTCGTCGGTTACCGCCCCAAATGGCTGCGTACAAAAACTACTGCTTTGATTGGCAGTTGGGGTACTCGCGGGAGTGGCCCGAGGTGTACCGACTGGTGAAGGGCCAGCGGTTGGAGAAGCGCCTTTGGTAGGCGAAGGGCCAACTGTGCGGGTTGGGGTAGCCGAAGGCTCGGTTGTTGGCGACGCAGGTGCAGGCGTTAATGTCACCGTTGCCGTAGGAGTAGCCGTGCCTGTCGGAGTTAAGGCGAGAATAGTTAGCTCATTTTGTAACGGGCGAGCAGTGGGCTGTGGGGCTTGTTGACATGCTGCGAGCGCCACAACAACCAAGGCTAAACTCACACGTTGCCGTAACAACAACTTCAAACGACACTCCTTGGACAATCCAAATCGGCGCTAACGCCGCAATTACATGCCAGAAAACGAATTATCGTTTTGCACAATTTTAATCCAGCCGCGCTGTAATGCAAATACCACAGCTTGGGTGCGATCGTTGACCGCCAATTTGCGCAAAATTGATGAAATATGATTTTTGACAGTTTGATTGCTAATTTCGAGGCGGGCGGCAATTTCTTTATTGGTTTGCCCCGCCGCTACCAATTCCAAAACTTCAATTTCACGCGGTGACATTGGCGAGTAGACATGCTCGGTATGCGTATCCATAGTCAATTGGCGAAACGAATCCATCACAGCAGCAGCGACCGCTGGGGTATTCAGCACCAAATCATTAATTGGATAATTGCCAGAGCGCACCATATCGACCGAATTGATCAGATCATCCCAATCGATTGTGCGTGAAAGATAGGCGGCCACACCTGCTCGCAATGATTTTACAATACCTTCTTGATCGTTGATATCACTGAGCAAAATTACGCCAATATTGGGATGATTTAATTTGACTGTGCGAGCGACTTCAATTCCGTTGACCCCTGGTAAATCGACATCCATCACAATAATATCGGGGTTACTATAATCGACCAAACGAATGGCTTGCTGTCCATTGCTGGCCTCACCAATAATTTTATAGCGTGGTACTTGGCCGAAATGATAGCGTAAGCCTTCACGATAAATTGTATGGGCATGAACCAACACAATATTGGTTTTGGCGCTCGACTCGCCACGTCGGCGCGAGTTTTCCGCAGATGCTTGCATACGATCCACTCTTTCTGGAATCCTAGGCATACCCTCGGTAAGCGATGATATGCGCAATTATACACGACGACGAGCATCAGCATTGATTGAGGTTAAACGTTAGTGGGATAGCAGATGATGCTATCTGCTGATAATACACTGAATTATAGCGAATCGGCTAGCCTTATTCCCAACAATTTGATGACAATTAATAATCGCTCATCCGACTTTAAGCCCTACTTTAGCCGATCGCCATGGTTAGCGCGTGAATCGTAACTGATATAATGCTGCTACGCTGGCTCAGGCTAAGGGTGCTTGGTCATGGGTGATCTCAAGCAGCTAGCCAATATGGTATTATTTTGAGTCAGGAGGGTTATTATGTCCACTAGCATTCGCGCTCGTTCTTGGCGCGAGTTTAATCCAATTATGGTTGTTGCGGTCTTGCTCTTGCTGGCAATTAGCGTACCAATGGTCTATACAACCACGGTTGGAGCCGCCGGAACCTTGGTGTTTGGGCTAGGTTCTTCGTTTGCTAAACATATTGTCTGGGTCAGCATGGGCATTAGTCTGATGTTTGGTCTGGCCATGGTCGATTATCAATTGCTGCGTTCGTTAGCGATTGTTTTATATATCGCTGCGCTTGGGCTTTTGGGCATGGTGGTGGCGTTAGGCCAAGTTAAATATGGTGCGCAAAGCTGGATCGGCTCAAGCCAACTTTCGTTTCAGCCAACCGAGCCAGCCAAACTGATGGTGATCATCGCGCTTGCCGCATTTTGGAGCAAGCATGGCGATGAGCCTAGCCCTTGGAAATCGGTCTTTATCTCGTTGGGAATTTTAGCCGTACCCCTTGGCTTGGTTATGCTACAGCCTGATTTTGGCTCAGGCATGGTGATGATCGGCATTTGGCTAGTGATGTCGTTGGTTGCCAATACCCGTTGGGTACAATATGGCATCTTGACCCTGTTCAGTGCGCCGGTGGTCGTCTTAGCATGGCTCAAATTTGATGAATATCAACGCGAACGCTTGACCGTGTTTCTTACTCCTGAGCGTTGCGAAACCGATTTAGAGTTTCGGATGCGAGCATGTTGGCAAATTATTCAATCGCGTTTGGCAATTGGCAATGGTGGCCTTGGCGGCATGGGCTTGTTGCGCGGGGTGCAAAGCCAATTGAACTATTTGCCCGTTCAAGAGAGCGACTTTATTTTCGCGGTTACGGCGGAAGAGTTAGGCTTTATTGGCGCGGCAGTCGTGATTGTGTTGCAATTAATCATCATCTGGCAAATTTGGCGCGTAGTTGAGCGAGCACGTGACCCTTTTGGGCGTTTGATGGCGGCTGGGGTTGCTGGCCTGTTGTTGGTGCATTGTCTCGAAAATATGGGCATGAACTTGATTATGATGCCCATGACTGGAATTCCGCTGCCTTTTCTGAGCTATGGTGGCTCGTTTACCCTGACGGTTTTGATGGGCATCGGTGTAGTGCTAAGCGTCTCGATTCGCAGTAAACGTTGGTCATTTAATTAAGGTACTAGATCAACTGAGGACTATTTGACGATCGGTTGCGGTGAATAAACCACCCGCAGACCCAGCACGTTAATTAAAATTGCCTAACCAACTACCTTGCCCGCCTTCGGGCGATTTCGTATAATACATCGTAACATTTTCTTTCTTGATAAGCTTGATCAACATTGTTCCTACAAAGGTGCTTGGATTGATTCAACCAAAACCTTTGAAGAAGCTCCTGCGAGATGCAGTAGTTGTAGGTGGGTTGGGATGTTGGTAGCAATTATTATTATGCTCTTGTTTATTTGCTGTCCTACAACATCACCCCTACTTCGGCAAGCCGCGCATTGATCGTTCCTTAAAGCCAAGGGGGCTGTATGGCGTTAATCAAACGAGGTGGGACATCGCGTTTAACCCCAATCGATGGGCCAGATGCTGGCTCGTCAAGCGGGCAGGCCGATGATGCAACACGTACTTTCTCTCCACAACCAACCAGCGATGACTCGACTCGCGGCTTAGATGCAACCCACACGATTGCTCCAGCCGATGCCGATTCGACTCGTGGCTTAATCGCTGCGGGCAATGATTCAACTCGCAGCATCGCTCCGCCGGCCAATCCTGATGCCACCCGTGGGATCAACCAAAACCCCGATGCCACCCGTGGAATCAATCAAAATCCTGATGCTACCCGTAGCGTTAGCAATCGTGTTGGCTCAATTTTACGCAATCAAGGGGTTTCACGCTTAGGCACCGAGGATATTCGCAATCGTGCGCCTAACCCCGATGCCACCCGTTTGCAGCAACCGGGAGCCAAACCTGCCGAGCCAACTAATGCCCAATCCAGTTCGCCAGCGCTCAAAGCTGGCACGGTACTCGAAGGGCGCTATGTGGTTGAAGGCGTTTTAGGCATCGGCGGGATGAGCGTGGTCTACAAGGGCCGCGACACCCGTTTTAAAGATGTAACCCGTTTTTGCGCGATCAAAGAGATGTTCCAAAGCTCGCTCGATTCGCAAACCCGTTTATTGAGCTTGAAGAACTTCGAACGCGAAGCTGGGTTATTGGCGACCCTCAACCATCCAGCTATTCCCAAAGTCTACGACTTCTTCGAGGAAGCAGGCCGCGCCTATTTGGTGATGGAATTAATCGAAGGTCATGATCTCGAAACCGTGCTCGAAAAAGCCAACGGCCCTTTGGAAGAGCAACAAGTTGGGCGTTGGGCAATTCAACTCTGCGATGTGCTGAATTATCTGCATGGCCATGAACCTGAGCCAATTATCTTCCGCGACTTAAAACCATCGAATATAATTGTGACTCCAACTGATCGGATTGTGCTGATTGACTTCGGGATTGCGCGGGTCTTTACCCGCACCGATAAAAAAGGCACGATGATTGGCACGGAAGGTTACTCGCCGCCTGAACAATATCGTGGGGTTGCCGAAGCACGGGGTGATGTCTACGCTTTGGGCGCAACCTTGCACCATTTGCTGACCAATATTGACCCGCGGTTGGAAACCCCATTTACCTTCGGTGATCGCCCAATTCGTCAATTGAACCCAACTGTTTCGCCAGAAGTTGAAGCGATTGTGATGAAATCGCTGGAATACGATATGGCCAATCGTTGGGGTTCGGCGGCTGAATTCCAGTCGGTCTTGTTGAGCGTGCCAGGCTTTGCCCCCGCTGGGGTTGCAGTGGCAGCACCAGCAACTCCGGCCTTTGGTGCCGCTATTCGCCGTGGCGGCAAAAATGCCGAGGTGCTTTGGAAGTTCCGCTGTGAAGATGAGGTGCGTTCATCGCCATTTGTGCGCAATGGTACGCTCTACATCGGTTGCTACGATACCAACCTCTATGCAATTGATACCAAGCGCGGGGAATTTCGCTGGAAGAAGCCAACCGAGGGCGGTATTTCATCAACACCCACAGTTTGGGATGATATAGTGATTGTTGGCTCGGATGATGGCAATGTCTATGCCTTTGATACCCGTGCTGGCACGCAACGCTGGGTCTTTCGTACCGAAAAACCGGTGCGCTCATCGCCCCGCGTCCAAGATCGCTTGGTCTATTTTGGCTCCGACGATTACCACTTGTATGCGGTTGATGCCACCAATGGTCGCCAGATTTGGCGCTATCGCGGCTGGCAATGGATTCGTTCCTCGCCCTGTTTGACCAGTAATATGGTGATTTTTGGCTCGGGCGATGGCAGCATTGTGGCGCTTGATCTCTTCAAGGGCGGCATTCGTTGGAAGCAAAAACTCCAAGGTGGGATTGTTTCAAGCGCCACGGCTAACGATAAGATGGTGCTCGTTGGCTGTATGGATAATAATTTGCATGCGCTCGACCTTGAAGGTGGTTGGCCGATCTGGAAATTCCGCACCAGCCACTACGTCAATTCGTCGCCAATTATCATTGGTAATCGAGCTTTTGTGGGCGGGATTGACGGCAATATTTATGCAGTCGATCTCAAAAATGGCAAACAAGTTTGGCAATATAATACCGGAGCACAAATCGTTTCATCACCCGTTGCCGATTCAGGCCGAATCTACATTGGCGCGGCTGATGGCACGGTTTATTGTCTCGACGCTGGATCGGGTACACCTGTTTGGACGCATACCTGCGAAGGCCCAATCGTTTCGACCCCAGCGGTTGTTGAAGGGGTCGTCTATATCGGGTCGATGGATCACCAGGTCTATGCCTTACGTGCTTAGGAGAGTCCGCCATGGGATTTTTTCGTAAATTATTCGGGCGTACTTCAACTGAGCCAAGCACGCTTGATCCAGCTTCTACTACAACCGATCAGTTACCTGTTGCTGTCGCTAGCCCAGTTGCTAGCGAGGCATTAGCCGAAACGCCAATCGAGGTTGTTGCGGTTGCTGCAACTGAGGTACCAACCGAGCCATTGATCAGCGCCGAGCCACTGGCCGAATTGCCAGCAGCCCAAACTGCTGGCGCGGTGGCAACCGAGCGTTCGCAAAAAACGACCGCGCCACTTGACCCTGAGCAACTGCCCGAGCGCGATCCTGATGGCACGAATTATCTCGGAACCCGCGATATTAGTGCTGCGCCGATCGTTGCTAAAGCGGTCTCAACCCGTGGGCTAGCCAGTTGGGCCGCCCGCGATATTGGCCGCATTCGCCGTAATAATCAAGATAGTGTTTACACAAGCTTGATGAGTTTGCCCGATGGCGAGCACGATATCAGCGTGGGCCTGTTTGTGGTTGCCGACGGCATGGGTGGCCACGAAGGCGGCGAAATCGCCTCGCGCCGTGCGATCGAAACCGTGATGATCGCGGTGTTGGAGCAAATGGCCTTGCCAGCAATGGCCGATGAAGATCCTGGTAACCCACTGCCCTTGCTGATGATGAGCGCCGTGCAAGATGCCAACACCCGCATCTGGAACGAAGCTCAATCGCGTGGCACCGATATGGGCACGACCTGTACTGCTGCCTTATTGGTTGGCGATGGCTTGTATATTGCCCATGTTGGCGATAGTCGCCTATATGCCATGAGCGATGGCAAACTCCGCCTGATCACCGCTGATCATTCCACCGTGGGGCGCTTGATTGCGATGGGTCAATTGACCGAAGAAGAAACCCGCAATCACCCGCTGCGCAACCAACTCTATCGCACCGTTGGCCAACATCCGGAGATCCAAGTCGATTCAATCTACCAAAGCCTTGAGGGTATCAGCCATTTGTTATTGTGTAGCGATGGCTTATGGAGTATGGTTGACGACGATGAGATGGCTGCAATCATCAACGAAACGCCATGGCCGCAAGATGCCTGCCAGCGTTTGATTGCCCGCGCCAACTTAGCCGGTGGCGAAGATAACATTAGCGCGGTGGTTGTTTCATTGCCACCCTTGCAAGGCCAAGGAGCGCTCCGATGAGTACCCAAGCAATGGTTCAACTGCGCATCACCCCTGGGCGGCCAGCAGTTGCCCAAAGTAACGATCCGCAAATTGTTTATTTGTTGGTCGAAGCCTCGCCTGCTGGCATTCCCGATGCCGATTTGGCGATTCCGGTCAACCTTGGTTTTATTGTTGATCGTAGCTCTTCGATGCGCGGCGAACGGCTTTACCAAGTCAAAGAGGCTTGTAATAACGTCGTTAATCAGCTCAATCGCCAAGATTATTTCTCGGTGGTGTCGTTCAACGATCGGGCTGAGGTGGTTGTACCCTGCCAACGCCCCAACGATAAAGACCAAATTAAACGCGCGATTGGCATGATCGAGGCCAAAGGTGGCACTGAGATGGCCACAGGCATGATGATGGGCTTACAGGAAATTTCACGCCCTATGATGAGCCGCGGCATCAGCCGTATGGTCTTGTTGACCGATGGCCGTACTTATGGCGATGAAAGCCGCTGTGTCGAAATTGCGCGGCGTGCTCAATCCAAAGGCATCGGCATTACAGCCTTGGGCATTGGCGATGAGTGGAATGAAGATCTGCTCGAAACAATCGCCTCAGCCGAAAACAGCCGCACCGAATATATCACCAATGCTCAGCAAATTGTCAACGTTTTCTCTGACGAGATCAAACGTTTGCAAAATGTGATGGCGCATAAAGTTGAAATGCGTTTCCATCTGCACCCGCAGGCTGAAATTCGTTCGCTGTTTCGGGTGCGCCCATTTATTGCCGCGCTCACCCCACAATTGCATAACGAAACGCTGTGGCGTATGCCACTGGGCGAGTGGGTTGGCCGCGAAGATCAAATCTTTTTGTTAGAGCTGGTCGTGCCGCCGCTGCCCGCAGGCAATCAAACGATCTGTCGGATCGAGATGTTTTACGAAGTGCCCAGCATCAGTAGCCAAGCCTTACAAACCAAGGTCGATGTCCAACTGCCGGTACGGCCTGCCGAGCAAATTCGGCCTGATGTTGATGGCGTGGTTAAACATTGGCTCGAACGCACCGTGGCCTATCGTTTGCAAGCCTCGGCGTGGCAACATGTTGAGCAAGGCAACATCGAGGAAGCGACCAAAAAGTTACGCATGGCTGGCACACGCTTGCTCGAATCGGGCCAAACTGAGCTTGCCCAAACCGTTCAAGAAGAGGCCACCCGCCTGTTGCGTAGCGGCACAACCAGCGATGAAGGTCGCAAACGGATTAAATACGGCACCCGTGGCTTGGTCGCTCGCGAACGGGGCGGAGAGCAATAGGAAGTTGTTATGATTAAGTGTCCAGCGTGTGAAACCGAAAATTTACCAGGCACCTTCTTTTGCGTTGATTGTGGCTCGTCGTTTTTGCCCTCGCGCATTCGTGAAACGACTGCCTCACTTGGCGCAGCAACCATGGCGGGTGGCTCTGGTAATTTAGTCATTCCACCGCCTGCGCCACCGCGCGATACGGCAATTCCGGTGTTGCGGGTGGTGATTCTGAATAGCGGACGTAAGCTTGGCTTCAATACCAACCAGCCAATTGTGATTGGTCGCCAAGATAGCAAGGGCAGTTTCTACCCCGATATTGATCTTTCAACCGATGGTGGTTTAGAGGCTGGCGTTTCACGTCGTCATGCAATTATTCGCATTCAAAGCGGCAATGTTTGCACACTCGAAGATTTAGGTAGCTCGAATGGCACCTTTATCAACCGTGAAAAGCTGGCTGCCAATAGCCCTAAAGCCTTGCGTCATGGCGATGAAGTGCGTTTGGGCAATATTCTGTTACGCATTGAGTTGACTAGCCAATAGCTGTTATAGCTGATAAAAGGAGTTTTTCTATGGGTGCTCGAATTGTTATTTTGCACTTGAGCGGCGAAGATCCAATTGTCGCTGAGATGGAAGAAGATCCCCAGCCAACCGATGCCTTTATTCGGGTTAGCAATATGCGCCGTCGTGATGGCAAAGATGTGCCGTATATTGGTGGTGGGGTGCAATCGGTGATTTACCCGTGGCATCGGGTAACGTTTATCGAAATGATGGTCAGCGAAGAAGAACGCGGCAATGTGATCGACTTCTTCCGCGACGCATAACGTTCGCCCAAATCGAACAATCTACAATTACAATCCCTTGGTGGTGGCTTCGGTGATGATCGAAGTCAGTGCCAAGGGATTCTTAACGATTGTTAATCCTAGTTTCTCATTTTTCACAGAGCGCAAAAGTGGCTGTGGTATAATGCGCTGTGGCTGAGGCAAGCATGGCTTGTTTCTTACGGACATTCGTCCGATTGGGCCCAGTTATAGTGAACATGAGATTGCTTGGTGGCAGCGTTGCCACAACTGCACCTTCATCCACTCCGTTCCCCATGGACGAATACCAGCATGCAGACAACCATCATCATGGCACAAGGCAAAGCATGACAAACGCTGGACAAAACAGATTAGGCCTTCGATTTCGCGAAGCCCGCGAAGCCCGTGGCATTTCACTGGCTCAAGCTTCAAGTGAAACCCGAATTATCCAACGCTATTTGGCGGCCCTCGAAAATGGTGAATATCATCATCTGCCGGGCGATGTTTATGCCCGTGGTTTTATTCGCAATTATGCTCAATATTTGAATCTGCCCGCAGATGAGTTGATCGATCTGTATCGGATTGAGCGCGGTGCTTCAACCCCGATCCGGATTGTGCCAGCCGCAGTGCCACCCCGTCGGAACACGATTTTTCTGCCCAGTCTTTGGACGGTAATTTTGGTGGTGCTGGCGTTGGTCGTCATTGGCTATCTGACGCTGAATGCGCTTGGGCTTACGACAATCAATAGTACGTCAGTGTCTGGTGGTGCAACCACGACGTTGGCTATTGCCACCCCAACCTTACTCGCAACCCCAACCGCTCAACCAACCAATCCCGATGGTTCTGTCCCATCGCCAATTAATCCATTGGCAACCCCAACCGTTACGATAACTCCGACCCAAGATGTGCCAGTCCAGGTTGTCTTGCGGATTGATGGCGGTTCGTCGTGGTTGCAGGTCTTGGTTGATGGCCAAAATACGATTGAAGGGATTCAAAATAACGGCTGGACGCAGACATTTTCAGCGCAGCAAACGATTCAGGTCAAGGCTGGTAACGCTGCCGTGGTCGAGGTGATTCACAATGGCAAGCCGCCAGTTCGCATGGGTGCACCCAACCAAGTTGTGACCACCATCTATACGCCCAACTAAACTCGCTGAATGCTGTTAGCAATTCTTGGGGTATAGTTAAAGCTGCATTCGTAAATCTAGCAAGTATATGGGGAGGCTTTTTGTGGCTGAATTTAGTTTTGATGTGGTTTCAGATTTTGATCGTCAAGAATTGATTAATGCTGTTGATCAAACCAAACGTGATGTTGGCACACGCTACGATTTGAAAGATACCAATACCGATATTACGCTTGGCGAGAAGGATATTACGATTGTTACCAGCAGCGAATTGGCATTAAATGCAGTCCGCGATCTGCTCGAAACCAAAGCATTACGGCGTAATCTCTCGATCAAAATGTTCGATTTTGGCGAGCCAGAGGAAATTGGCGGCATGAAGATTCGCCAAGTGATTACCTTGCGCAAAGGCATTGCCGATGATATTGCCAAGAAAATTCAAAAATTGATTAAGGCCGAGGTTCCCAAGGCTCAAGCTCGCATCCAAGGCGATTCGCTGCGGGTTTCATCGAAAAGCAAAGACGAATTACAAGCAGTGATGAGCCTGCTGCGCGAACGCGGCGACGATTTTCCATTGCCATTGCAATTCAACAATTATCGCTAAACAATCGAATGCCCTCACAAGGGTATGTTTTGTAAGCATGGATTGGGAACACCACCCTTCCGTCCCGCCTCGAGGCGGGAAACGCAGGGGG
>NZ_DOPT01000084.1:0-3600 GCF_003512625.1 Herpetosiphon sp.
ACGATCGCAACCAAAATAACTAGGCTGCCCTCTTGTCAAACGACAAGGGCTAGTGGTACGATACACAGACCAACCCATCCTCCTATGTGGTGAACGCTATGGCTGAACGGTTTCCGTATGGTGGACAAGCAGTAATGGAAGGCGTGATGATGCGCGGTTTGCACCGGGCTAGTGTCGCTGTCCGTTCACCTGCCGGCCAGATCGTCATTCGCGACCGTGAACTGAATTTGGAGCGGCGGGTCTTTTGGAGTCGGTTACCACTGCTGCGGGGCATTCAGCTTTTGGGCGATGCCTTAGTGATTGGGATGTGGGCCTTGATGTTCTCGGCCAGTGTGACCGACGATCAAGCCGAGCAACCCTTGAGCAAAGGGCAAACAGCGCTGCTGGTAACCACCTCGGTCGGCATATCGATCGCCTTATTTTTCGTTTTGCCCTTGCTGGTGGCTTCGGGAATTGCCAATTGGGCTAATCTCGGCATCTACAGTCGCGAAACGATTGAAGGCATCACGCGCTTGCTCATTTTTGTTGGCTACTTGGTACTTGTCGGGCGAACCGCCGAAATCCGCCGAGTTTTCGGGTATCATGGCGCTGAGCACAAAGCTGTTTCGGCCTACGAAGCTGGTTGTCCATTGACCGTTGAGCATGTTCGACCGTTCACAACCATCCACCCGCGCTGTGGCACAACCTTATTACTAATTGTGGTGGTGCTCAGCATTCCTGTATTTGCATTGCTTGGCACGTTTCCCTTTTGGCTACGTTTGCTAAGTCGAATCATCCTAGTGCCGTTTGTGGCGGCGCTTGCCTACGAGCTTATGCGGCTAACCGCAAGCAAGGCAACCAACCCGATTGTGCGTGGTTTGATGACACCAGCATTGGCGCTGCAACGCTTGACCACCCGCGAACCCGATGATGCCATGCTTGAGGTAGCAATCGCTGCCCTGGCGCGGGTCTTGGCCGCCGATGGTCAAACGGTTGAAAGTCAGCCAATCGCGGTCGATATTCGGCCTGCACTTACGTCCTAACATCGTACATCCAGAGTGAGGGCATCTGTATGGCTCTTGTTGGTAATTTGCGCGACTTTGCACTCGCTGATTTTCTTTATCTGATCGATCGCGGGTACAAAACTGGCAGTTTACAACTGAACCGTCAAAGTGCCGCAGCAACGCTCTACTTTGAAAAGGGAAAACTGCTCTACGCCGCGCAAACGCAAGAACGCGAATCGCTCGGCGAAATGTTGCAGCGCACGGGGAAACTCACGCCGCAACAAGCGCAGCAGGCGGTGCAACTGCAGCAAACTGATGGCAATCAATCGCTTGGAACGGTGCTGATCGATAGCGATATTCTTACGCGCGAAGATCTGCAACGCCATATCCAAACCCACATAGAAGAGACGGTGTACAGTCTGTTTGGCTGGCCCGATGGTGAGTTTTGCTTCAATGCCGGGGTGAAGCTCGACCGTGATGATGTCCAATCGCTGGTACCGCTTGGGGTGGAAAACCTCATTATGGAGGGTGTACGCCGCGTCGATGAATGGGGCCGCATCAAGGATCATATTCCCAATACCGATATGATCGCTCGCTTTGTCGATCAGCCACTCGAAAAGGCCAAAAGCATCAACTTAACGCCCGATGAATGGCGGATTTTTGCCCGCATCAACGGCAAAGATTCGATCAAAGAAGTGATTAGTCGGACTGGCTTGAGTGAATTTGATGTGAGCCGCATTGTATACGGCTTCATTTCGGCAGGCTTGGTTGAGGTAACCCGACCTCGCCCTCCTGTCCCAGCGACGGGACGCGCTGGTGCTGGTGCCGCTGCAGGAGCACCAAAACGCAGCCTCGTCTCACGGATCATCAATCGTATTAGGGGAATGTAGAAAGGCGGCGCTGCGCTGGAACACTCCCACACTCCCACCGGCAACCTAGCTCCGTCTTAGGAGGACGTATGCAGACTGTCAAAATGGTTATCAGTGGCGCGGTTAACGCTGGTAAAACACAGTTCATTCGTGCCATTAGTGAAATCGAGGTGGTTTCGACCGAACGGAAGGCCTCCGACGATACCAAGTTGCTCAAAGGCGAAACCACCGTTGCAATGGACTTTGGCCGCATTACCATTAGTGATGATTTGGTGTTGCACTTGTTTGGCACACCCGGCCAAAAACGCTTCGACTTTATGTGGGAAATCTTGTCCGAGGGGATGCTCGGCTTGATTGTGTTGGTCGATAGCACCCGGCCTGAAACGTTCCGTGAAACAAATCGGATTATCGATTTCTTCACTTCGCAACGTGATGCGCCGTATGTCGTCGCTGCCAATAAGCAAGACCACGAGAACGCTTGGGCACCTGATGAGTTGCGGCTCGCCTTGCGGTTGCCAGCCCATGTTAAAATTGTTCCCTGTGTGGCAACCCAAAAGGATTCGGTTAAAAATGTGCTGCTAGAATTGCTCTACGTTATTATGCAGCGCTCGACCGACTAAAGGCGATTCTTCACGCTTCATTGCTCTTTTTCGCCATGCCGTACTCTGTCTCAGAGTGCGGCTTTTCGCCATTGTGGAGCGAGGTTTCGATGCAGCTTAATTTGCCAATTCTCGACCAATTGCAAGGCCGTCGTTCCATCTTGATTGCAGGCATGGGCGGCGGTTTTGATATTTTCTGTGGTTTGCCGATTTTTCTGCAATTACGCCAACTAGGCTTTAATGTGCATTTGGCCAATTTTAGTTTTAGCGATCTTGAAGCCGCTAGCAATCTACAGTATCTTGGCGATACGGTCTATGGTGTGCCGAGCCTGCCGCGTGACCCTGAGTTCGTGCCCAGTCATAGCCCAATTGATGCTACCCAAGTGGCGTTGTTTCAGCGCTACAGTCCGTTTATCTATTTTCCTGAGTTGTATTTGGCCGAGTGGTTTCGCCAAACTTATGGCGAGCCGCTGACGGTTTGGGCTTTTTTGCGCAGCGGGGTTAAGCCACTCTTGGCTAGCTATCGCCGCTTGGTCCAGCATCTCTCAATCGATGCAATTATCTTGATTGATGGTGGGGTTGATGCGTTGGTGCAGGGCGACGAGGCCGAAATTGGCACGTTGGTTGAAGATACAATTTCCTTAGCTGCGGTCAATCAGTTGAACGAGGTTCCAACCAAAATTGTGACCTGCATTGGCTTGGGCGCTGAACGCGATATGCATTATCCACATATTTTTCAGAATATTGCCAGCTTGGCTGAATCCGAAATTTTGCTAGGTACGTGTAGCCTGATCAAACAGATGCCAGTTTATCAAGCCTACGCTGCGGCGGTGCATTGGACGCAATCGCGAATTTATCAAGACCCTAGCGTGATCAACAGCTCAATTATTTCAGCGGTCGAGGGCTATTTTGGCAATTATCATCTGACCAGCAAAACTGAGGGCAGCAAGCTCGATATCAATCCATTGATGAGTATCTATTGGTTTTTTGATTTGGTGGGCTTGGCTGAGCAGCATTTGTTGCTAGAGCCGCTGTTGGAGACTGAACATTTACGCGAGGTAGTGCAGTGGGTGCATACGCTGCGGGCAAATTTGCCAATTCGCCCGCGCTTACGTTAACTATTTTGCCTCACCCCCTAGCCCCTCTCCC
>NZ_DOPT01000082.1:0-5314 GCF_003512625.1 Herpetosiphon sp.
TGCGGCGGGAGAGGGGCGATCCAATGATCATGATCAAGGGTTTCCCCCTCGCCTCGCGGGCGGGAGAGGGGGCTAGGGGGTGAGGGCATGCCAATTGACGATCCATCCCACCCAAGCATTGTTAACAACCTACCCTTGTAAGAGAGGGGTCGGGGGTGAGGGATCGTTAAAACCTACCTATAGCCACAGCTTTCATCCCGCATCCCTTTTTACGCTGCTTGTTGCTCGTTGATTTGCTTAACTTTGGTTTCGCTCCACTGCCAGAGCTTTTCGGCGGCAGTTTGATCGTGCGAGGCTGGGCTGGATTCACGTGGTTTCTTTTTATCGAAATACAAGCCCGTGAGATGCTCAACTTCGTGCGATGTGGCAAGATACAAGGTGGTTTCGGCCCCTTTTTCGGCGCTGATCGAGCCAAGATCCATTAATTTGCGCATGGCAATGCCAAAGAATCCGTTGTTGGCAGCAAAGCCGGTTGAAACCACGCCTGGATGCAAGCAGTTGACCGTGACATCGGTGCCTGCCAAACGGCGGGCAAGCTCTTTGGTAAATAGAATATTGGCCAATTTGGAACGACCATACATGCGCCAGCCACCCCATTTGCGCTTGCCTTCAAGATCGTTGAAATCCATCGCGCCCATCCGATGAGCCTCAGAAGAAACATTGATAATTCGGGCAGGAGCGCTAGCTTTGATTGTATCCAACAGCAAATCGGTTAATAGAAAGTAGGCTAAATGATTGAGCGCCATGGTTAATTCGATGCCATCGGCACTTTCTTGGCGTGAGTTATAAAATGCTCCAGCATTATTGACCAAAATATGCAATTGATGATGTTTGCTCAAAAATTCGGCGGCAGCCCTGCGTACATCAACTTGCTTGGATAAATCGGCCAAAATATAGCTAACATTGGGATTGCCAGTTTCGCGTTTGATCATCTCGGTAACGCCTTCGGTGCGCAACGGATGCCGCCCAATAATCACGACCGTCGCGCCTTGACGCGCTAGTTCTAAGGCTGTTACCTTGCCGATACCACCAGTAGCCCCGGTGACCAAACAAACTTTACCTTTCATAGTGCCTCCATAAAAGCCACAAATTACATGTGCTACTAGCAGGATGCCCCGATTTACGCAGTGTGTCAAGCCATGGCAACAAACGCTAAAACAAAATGCCCCGCTCTCAACGAGAACGAGGCATCATGACTGCAAAATAGCGTTTAACTAGCTTTGGTGGTTGGTTGTTTACCAGCTCGACTGCGGCTGCTCGTTCGCCGAATCAGGGTTGGCATTGCACCATCACGCACCGTTTCAGCGGTAATTACACAGCGCACTACATCGGTTTCCGACGGCAAATCAAACATCACATCGAGCAAAATTTCTTCAACGGCAGTGCGCAAACCACGAGCGCCTGTTTTGCCAGCCAACGCTCGCTCAACGATTGCTTCCATGGCATCGCCGCTGACTTCGAGTTGCACATGATCAAGCGCCAACATTTTTTGATATTGCTTGATGATTGCGTTGCGTGGCTCGGTCAAAATCCGCATCATGGCATCTTTATCGAGCGGCGTGAGCGCGGCGACAACCGGCATACGTCCGATAAACTCAGGAATAAAACCAAAGTGCAGCAAATCGTCGGGGTTGACCAACGATAGCAATTTCTTAGAACGTTCGAGCCGTTCTTCTTTGACGATCGTCTTGCCAAAGCCTAAGGTTCCGCCACTACCCATCCGTTCAGCAATATGATGCTCCAAGCCTTCGAACGCCCCACCACAAATAAACAGCACATTGGTGGTATCAAAGGGAATAAATTCTTGCTGCGGATGTTTGCGGCCTGGCATTGGCGGCACATTGACCACCCCGCCTTCGAGGATTTTCAGCAAAGCTTGTTGCACACCCTCGCCCGAAACATCACGCGTGATCGATGGATTATCGGCTTTGCGGGCAATTTTATCGATTTCGTCGATATACAAAATGCCCATTTGAGCGCGATCAACATCGCCATCGGCGGCTTGAATCAAGCGCAGCAGAATCGTCTCGACATCTTCGCCAACATACCCAGCCTCGGTTAATGCGGTGGCATCGGCGATGGCAAATGGCACATCGAGCATACGAGCTAGGGTTTGGGCAAGCAGCGTTTTGCCTGAGCCAGTTGGCCCAACTAACAAAATATTGCTCTTTTGAATTTCGACATCGGTATCGCCTTGAGCTTGGGCACGCAACCGCTTATAGTGGTTGTACACCGCCACCGCCATCACCTTTTTCGCCCGATCTTGGCCAATTACATATTCATCGAGATGATCACGAATGGCATGGGGAATCGGCAGTGTTGGTGGGAGAATTGGGGCATGGGGAGCTTCTTTACGCTCCTCGTTGGCAATAATTGCGCTTAACAGCTCAATGCACTCGTTGCAAATAAATAATGCCCCCGGACCTGTGACCAAGCGATCGACTTCATCTTGGTTCCGCCCGCAAAACGAGCAGTAGTAGGTCGGTGGCATAAAGGCGGATTGCGCCATTGGAATTGCTCCCATTGGTGACGACGCGAGCAACGAGGCTCGCGTCATCATCCTTGTTGCTCAATTAATCTTGTTGCCCAGCTTCAATGTGGGTCGTAATTTCGTCAATGATACCATATTCTTTGGCTTGTTCTGGTGTCATAAACAAATCACGGTCGAAGTCGCGGGCAATCCGCTCGATCGGCTGACCAGTATCTTTTGCCAGCAAGCCACGCACAATGTTTTGCAAGCGCAACAACTCTTTAATTTGAATTTCGACATCAGGCGCATAACCGCGAGCACCACCACCAGCTGGGTGCATGTGGATGGTTGAATTGGGCAATGAATAGCGCTTGCCTTTGGTACCACCAGCCAGAACTGGCGTTGCCATACTGCCAGCAAAACCAACACACCAGGTCGCAATATCGGGCGAAACCATCTGCATCGTATCGTAGATCGCAAGGCCAGCATTCACTTCGCCGCCTGGGCTGTTGATATAGATTGAAATATCGCGATCAGGGTCATCGTGTTGCAAGAACAATAATTGAGCCACCAACACATTCGCAATTTGCGAATCAATCGGCGTACCGAGAATGATGATCCGCTCTTTGAGCAAACGTGAGTAGATGTCATAAACTCGTTCGCCACGGCTGCTTGTTTCTACAACGTAGGGAACAACCATTGAGGGCGATTTCGCTGCCACAATGTCGTGAGCAGGTGAGAGCCATTGAAACCAGGACATAGCAAGCCTCCTTGCAACGGTGCGCATCGGCGCACTTCGGTCGATGCTTCTAGTCTACCCGAAAAACCTCGCGCATGGCAGAGGGCCATTCCATTGCATCACAATGTTAACACGATTCCAACACTTGTCGATGCCACCATTCTGCTGGTTGATTATCCACCATTCAGGGGAACTATGCAACCACCTGTGGGAAGGATGAGGGTGAATTATGAGGGATGAAGGCTAAAGGCAAAAGATGGATTAGGGGCTAGGTGTCAGGCATCAGGTTTTAAAGCAGAGGCGCAGAGGATGTGAGGGGTGAGGGATCAGGGGCTAGGGGTTAGCAACTTGAAACAGGCTGCATTAACTGATCCCTGACTGCTGATCCCTCATCCCTCGTCCTTCGTGCGCTTCGTGTCCTTCGTGGCTCAAAAGATTTATGGCTTCGTGATTACGCTCGCTTTACAACAAACGAATTTTTTCGCGGTGGCTTTTGACCTCGCGGGTGGCGTTGCGGGTATCCACAACCACGCGACTTTGCTCGACGATCTTGGCATAATCGAAGGCACTGTGATCGGTCACAATTACCGTACAATGGGCTTGCTGTAGTAGTTCATCAGTCAGTGGCACGGTTTGGTATTCATGATTATGGTGATCATAAAAGACGGTTACATGGGGATCGCAACAGTACACATTGGCCCCATCAGCCGCCAACAAATCCATTACTTTGAAAATTGGCGATTCGCGGTAGTCGTCGATGTCTTTTTTGTAGGCCACCCCGAGCAGTACAACCGTTGAGCCTTTGATGCTACGTTCTTGATCATTCAGCGCATGGCTGATGCGATCGCGCACAAAGCGCGGCATGGTCAAATTGATCTCGCCTGCTAGCTCGATAAAACGCGCCGAAATATCGTAATGCCGCGCCTTCCAAGCCAAATAGAAGGGATCAAGCGGGATACAGTGGCCGCCCAAACCTGGGCCTGGGGTAAAGCGCATAAACCCAAATGGCTTGGTTGCGGCAGCATCGATAATTTCCCAAACATTCAAGCCCATGCGATCGCAGATTAGAGTTAATTCGTTGACCAAGGCAATATTGACGTTGCGGAAAATATTCTCGAACAATTTGGTCATTTCGGCGGCGGCTGGCGATGAAACTTCGGTTACCGCAGTTACGATATGGCCGTAGAACAACGAGGTTAGCTCGTTGCACTGCGGCGTAACTCCACCAACCACCTTGGGAATATTGTGCACCTTGAAATTAACCGAGCCAGGATCGATCCGCTCGGGCGAAAAGGCCAAGAAATAATCTGCGCCCACGCTGAGATTGCAAGCATCAAAGGCTGGTTTGAGCACTTCAACCGTGGTGCCGGGGTAGGTGGTGCTTTCAAGAATAATCAATTGGCCTGGGCGGAGTCGCGCGGCAATCTCGTTGGTCGCCGATTCGATATAGCTCATATCGGGGTCGCGAGCTTCGTTGAGTGGGGTCGGCATACAAATAATAATAATGTCGCAATCGCGCAATCGCTCAAATTGGGCGGTTGCTTCGATCAACTTATTATTGCGGAGCGCGGCCAAATCGCTGCTTGGCACATCGCCGATATAGCTCACGCCCTCGTTGATGCTGGCAATTCGTTCAGCACTAATATCGAAGCCTAGCACATTGAATCCAACGTTGCCAGCCCGAGCCAACATTGGCAAGCCAACATAGCCCATGCCAATAACCCCAACTTGCGCACGTCGTGTTTCGATCGCGCTGCGTAAATCTGCAAAGGTACTCACACTAAATCCTTTATTGTTTCATAGATTGGCATCTATGCGAAACTGAAACCCATGTGCCAAATAAGCTTGGCACGAGAACGATTGTTGTTAAGCCCCCTCACTCACGCCTTACAAGGGTAAGTTTTTAACAATTCATTGATCACCACCCTTCCGTCCCGCCTCCAGGCGGGAGACGCAGTGGGCTTTAATCCCCCTGCACCCCCTCAAAGACATGGGGTGGTGAACAGGCATTCACCGATGAACCACGGGATTGGTGGTTCGCAAATGAAAACGATCAAAAACCGACCTTTGTAAGCGCCCTTTCGCCTGCTGAGCGGGCTAGGGGG